>NZ_JBFTKM010000004.1:0-267607 GCF_056395945.1 Arthrobacter sp. 05T442
CGTGGGGGAAACGCCCGGTCCCATCCCGAACCCGGAAGCTAAGACCCACAGCGCCGATGGTACTGCACCCGGGAGGGTGTGGGAGAGTAGGTCACCGCCGGACAACCATTAGGTCGAGAGCCTCCAACCACCCGGTTGGAGGCTCTCCCACTTTAACCGGCTTGATGCCGACCGATTGCGCACCGCGACGCTGGTGTGCGATCATTCCCGTGACAGCGATCCATCGGCAGGAGGTGAGACCCATGTACGCAGTATCCGCAATGGGTTCTCCCTGCAGTCAGCGACCGTGCGACTGAAGTAGTCGCAACTGGGAGCGCCCGCCAGGCAATTCGCGAAAGGCGACTCCCATGAACACAACAACCCCTTCCACTTTGCACTTCACCTCGACGACGGTGTCCGACCGACCGGGGTCCGACCAGCCGGTGTCCGACCAGGATCAGCCGCAGGTGGACGCCACAAAGCGGGGGTGCGCCGCCGGCGAGCGAGCGTTGGTGCTCGGTGGCGGCGGATCGACAGGCAACGCGTGGCTGATCGGCGTCATCGCCGGCCTGCTCGATGCCGGGCTTAATGTGACCGAGGCCGATCTGGTCATCGGGACGTCGGCCGGATCGACGGCCGCGGCCCAGATAGCTGGCTCGACCCCGGCCGAACTCCTCGCCGCCATCCTTGCCGCGGCGCCCCAGCAACGGACCGGACCGGTCGGATCCGACGGTGGACGCGGTCCGACCAGGCCGGCGACGGACCACCTGGAGCGAACGGGCAAGATTATCGCTGCTTCCGAGGACGCGGCTGACATGCGCCGCAGAATGGGCGCGGCGGCATTCGACAGGGATGCGGCGTCGGACGGTTCCGGGCAGGCGCGGTGGCGCGAGACCGTCGCCGCACGGCTACACAGTCAGCGCTGGCCGCAACGAGCGGTGCTCGTCACGGCGGTCGATGCCCACACCGGTGAACCGGTCGTGTTCGACCGCCATAGCGGAGTCGACCTGGTGGACGCCGTCGCCGCCAGCTGCGCCAGTGGCTTCGCCTACAGGATCGGGGATAACCGATATATCGACGGCGGCTACCGACGCAACGAGAATGCCGATCTGGCAGCCGGACTCGGACGGGTGCTGGTACTGTCGCCATTCGGCGGCAGAACACGGACGCCGTTGGAGTGGGGCATGCATCTGGCAGCCCAGGTCGACGAGCTACGTGCACGCGGCAGCAGAGTTGAAACGATCTTCCCGGATAGCGACGCCGAGCACATGTTCGGCGCCAATGCGATGGATTTTTCGCTGCGTCCGCCCGCTGCTGGGGCTGGTTACAACCAAGGCAGAGCCCTTGCCGGGCAGCTCACCGAATTCTGGCGATGACGCCCTCGGCGGAACACCGGCGGCCCCGGCGTCGTTGTACCAGCGCCACCCTCTTCGATTCAAAGGACTTTTCCATGACCCAGCGGACCATCGTCATCACCGGAGCCAGCGACGGCATCGGTGCCTCCGCCGCGCGGACGTTCAGCCGGCAGGGGGAACGGGTGGTCGTCGTCGGCCGTTCCGCGGAGAAGACGGCGACGATTGCAGCGGAAATCGGCGCCGACTACTTCGTCAGCGACTTTGCTGAGCTCGCCCAGGTGCGCACCCTCGCGGCGCAGCTGAAGGACAAGTACCCGCGGATTGACGTCCTTGCCAACAACGCCGGCGGGATCATGGGTCCCCGCGAGCTCACTGTGGACGGCCACGAGAAGACTCTCCAGGTCAACCACCTGGCCCCCTTCCTGCTCACCACCGAGCTCATGGACGTCCTCACCGCCAGCACGGCGACGGTGATCAACACCTCGAGCGTCGCCAATTCGCTTTTCGGCAAGCTGGACATCGAGGACCTCGACGCTGCCCGGAGCTACAACACCAACCGCGCGTACGGCAATGCCAAGCTCGCGAACATCCTGTTCACCGCCGAGCTCCACAACCGCTACAACGCGGCCGGCATCTCGACGGCGGCGTTCCACCCGGGCGGCGTGGCCACGAACTTCGCGGCGGACTCCACGAGCCCCATGCGCTTTGCGTACAAGTCGTTCCTGAAGCGGTTCATGCTGACCCCGGAGCAGGGCGCGGACACGCTCGTGTGGCTCGCCAACGCGACGCCGGGCCATGACTGGATCTCCGGGGCGTATTACGCCAAGCGGGCCCTTTCCAAGGCCAACAAGCAGGCCTACGACGGGGGATTGGCCCGGGAGCTGTGGCTGCGCAGCGAAGCGATGGTGGCCCAGGACCTCGACAAGCTCGATTCGCCGGCGTAACCGCCGCTGACCTTGGGGGCCGTAACGCCCCAGTAACGGGTGCCCAATATCCTCCTATCAGGGTTGCTTTCGCAAAATGATCCAATGCAGGCCGGCATCCTTTGCCGGAACCTAAGGAGAATCCTGATGGCCGAAATTGTTCTCGACAAGTTCTCGGCTCAAAACTGGGTGATTACCCCAGCCGCTCTGGCGGTGGGAGAAATACCGCCGCGGAATATTCTTGATCAGAAATGGTTGTTGGTCCTGTCCGGCGTCGTGGAGGCAAACTTGGAAGGAAACAGCAATTCGGCGTGGTTGAACGAGACCGTCGATTTCCTTCCCGCCGACAGCGTATCCCTGGGCTTTGGGCTGCAGGAAGGGCCGCTGAACTGGGCGATCAACCACTATTCAATTCCAAGGCCGTCGGCAAACGAGCACGACTATACAACCGTATTTTCACTCCAACAGTGGGCTCCGTTCGCTGGCCTGAGCGCAATTTTCGACGAGCATGAGTCGATAGACGCTGGCTACGCTGTCGACAGGTGGCGTCCACGCCACTTCCTTGTGGGGTTTACGCCGTTTACTGCGCAACCAGTCGGCAACATTTTCACAGGCCTCACAGTCGATGTGGGTGTTCGTGACAACGATGCGTGGATCTTGAAGCTCAGTTATAACATCACCCTCCTTGGCACGATTGCCTTCGTGGATCCGGGGTCGCTGAGGCCTCCGTCATAGATCCGATCACCCGGGAGCTTCCCGCGCCGGTACGAAGGCCCCGGCACCGCAGTCCAGCGCCGCCCGGCCAGGAACGAGACGTTAACCGGCAGGTTCGGCCTCTATCCGGGCGCCGACGCTCCCACCCCTGCTACACCCTCAAATGCGATGAGCCGGTCTACCGCCCGGCGTCGACGTTGTCGATGGCGTTGAGCGCGCTTTCCATGGTCCCGGCCAGGTCGCTGGCCGGGGCCGGCCTGGCGAACAGGTAGCCCTGCAGCGAGTCGCAGCCGCGGTCCATCAGGTACTTGGCCTGGGCCGGGGTCTCGATGCCCTCGGCCGTGACCAACAGGTCCAGGGCGTGGGCTGCGTTGATCATGGTGCCGAAGAACGGCAGCTGTTCCTGGCCGGTCTTGACCATGGCCACGAAGGAGCGGTCGATCTTGACGTTGTCCAGCGGCAGCTCCTTGAGGCGGCCGAGCGTGGAATAGCCGGTGCCGAAGTCGTCCATGGCAATCCGGACGCCGGCCGCCCGCAGCTGGTGCAGCTGGCGCAGCACGTCCGAGGACGCGTCGAAGAACACGCTCTCCGTCAGCTCCAGCGTGAGCTGGCGCGGATCCACGCCGGTGGACGACACGATCTCCAGGACATCCGTGCCGAAGTCCCGGTGCTGGAACTGCAACCCGGAAACGTTCACGGCGACGCTGTACGCGGCATCTCCGGCCAGCCAGGGCCGGATCTCGGCGCAGGCGCGGCGCAGGACCTCGTCGCCGATTTCGCGGATGAGGCCGCTCTGCTCGGCCACCGGCAGGAACTGGTTGGGCGGGACCAGGCGCCCGTGCCGTTCCCAGCGCGCGAACGCCTCGAACTGCACCACGGCGCCGAGTCCCGGCGACACAACCGGCTGGTAGTGGACCGAGATCTGGCCCAGCTCCACGGCGCGGCGCAGCCCGGTCTCGCCGTCGGCCTTGTGCACGGCCGTGCCCAGCATCTCGGGCCGGAAGCGCAGCCACGTGCTCTTGCCCCTGGCCTTCGCCGCGGTCAGTGCGGCGTCCGCCTGCCGAAGCAGTTCCGCGCCGTCCAACGTCTGTGCCGTTTTGGAGGCCAGGCCCATGCTCACGCCTGGACGCACCATGGTCCCGCCGACCCGCAACGGTACCTGCAGGGCCTCGGCGATCCGCTTGGCCACCGCATCGGCCTTGAGGCATTCGGTCAGCAGCACAACGAACTCATCGCCGCCGAGCCGGGCCACGGTGTCGTGCGGGCGGACGCAGTTGCGCAGCCGGCTCGCCACCTCCACCAGGAGCTCATCCGCGGCCGATCGCCCCAGCACGTCGTTGAGGTTCCGGAAGTCATCCAGGTTCAGCAGAAGGACGTCCACCGGATCGGGCCGGCGCAGCGCCACGGCCAGCCGCTCGTTGAACAGGGGACCGTTGGGCAGTGCCGTGAGCGGGTCACGCAGGGCACCGGCCTTGAGCTGGTCATCGTGCTCGACGAACGCTGCAGGAACAGTGGCCGCCGCACCGGGAGGACGACGGCGGAGCGCGCCGACTCCGCTGCCGGCACCGGCGATGCCACTGACGCTACTCACCGGGGCGCCGGCGTCGTACTTCTTGATGGCGTTCGGCTGCTGGGAATCCGTGTGTGCGGCCAGGCGGTGACCCGTGCCGCGGACGGACAAGGCAACCATGCGGCCTGCTTCGGCGGGGACCAGAGAGTACGCGATTTCGACGGGAACTTCGGACCCGTCTGCCTTGCGGCCCGAACCCTCGAACGGCGGGGACGAGGGGGATGCGGCGCCCAATTTGGCCAGGACGCGGTGGAACGGCTCGCGCGAGGCCTCAGCCAGCAGGAGGCTGTGGTCCGCGCCCAGGAGCTGCGCGCGGGAGTATCCGAAGAGCTGTTCCGAGGCCGTGTTCAGGAAGGAGATCGATCCGTCCTGGTCCAGCAGCAGCAGCGCGTCCGGGCTGTGCTCCAGCAGTAACTGAGCGAAGCCATCGTCCATGGTTTGTGCCTGCCCCCCAAGCGACGGAAATAAGGAATGCAGCCACCATGCGGAGAACAGGGCGCGCTGCGCTCCCTGCATCATATGTGGTGCGGAGCCTAAGGCGTGATACGCGTCATGCCGCGCCGGAAAATGCATCGGATCCGCACCGGAGGCCCCGCCAAACCGAACGCCAAACCGGACGCCAAACCGGACGCCAAACCGGACGCCAAACCGGACGCCAAACCGGACGCCAAACCGGACGCCAAACCGGGGGCTATCCGGGCAGCGGCACGCTCTCCAGGGCAGCAATAGCCGCGACCGAGGTGCGCACCGCGGCTGCCCGCCCGGACTCCGGCTCGGCGCGGGAGAAGAGGAAGCCCTGCAGGGCGTCGCAGCCGTGGTCCATGAGGTAGCGCGCCTGGGCCGGCGTTTCGATGCCCTCGGCGGTGACCTTCAGGCCCAGGCTCTTGGCCATGTGGATCATGGAGGTCAGGATGGGCAGCTTTTCCACCCCGGTGCGGACCATGGACACGAATGACTTGTCGATCTTCACCACGTCCACCGGCAGGTCCTGGAGCCGGCCCAGGGACGAGTAGCCGGTGCCGAAGTCGTCGAGGGCCACGCGGATGCCGGACAGGCGCAGGGTCTCGAGCTGGGCGATGACGTGGGAGTGGGCGTCGAAGAACACGCTTTCCGTCACTTCCAGGACGAGCTGCTGCGGGTCCACGCCGCTCCACGCCGCAATATCCAGGACCCGTTCGGCGAAGTCCCGGTGCTGCAGCTGCACGCCGGAGACGTTCACCGCGAGCGTCCGGAACGGATCCTCCGCGAGCCACGGCGCCAGATCCGTGCAGCTGCGGCGCAGGACCTCGGCCCCGATCTCCCGGATCAGGCCGCTGCGCTCCGCGGTCTCAATGAACTGGTCCGGGGGCACGAGCTGGCCGTCCCAGTTCCAGCGGGCGAGGGCCTCGAACTGGACGACGTCGAGCCGGTTCGTGGAGATGACGGGCTGGTAGTGGACGATGATCTGGCCCAGTTCCACAGCCCGCCGCAACCCGGCGGTCAGCTGCGTGCGTTCCAGCAGGGCCGCGAGCATCTCCGGACGGAAATGCACGTAGCAGTTCTTGCCGGCCTCCTTGGCCGCGTACATCGCCAGGTCCGCCTGCCGCAGCAGCTCCGAGGACGTCATGGTCCCACTGCCGCGCGAAGCCACGCCCAGGCTCAGGCCCGGCCGCATGAGGGTGCCCTCGATGGAGACGGGGGCGTTCAGGGTGCCCACGACCCGCTGGGCCACGGCATCGGCGTCCCCGCAGCCGACCAGGAGGACCACGAACTCGTCCCCGCCCAACCGCGCCACGGTGCCGTGGGGACCCACGCAGTTCTGCAGCCGGCGGGAGATCTCCACCAGCATCTCGTCGCCCGCATGGTGGCCCAGGACGTCGTTGACTTCCTTGAAATCGTCCAGGTCCAGCAGCAGCACGTGCACCGGCTCGGGCGTGAGTAGGGCCGCAGCGGCCCGTTCGTTGAACAGCATCCGGTTAGCCAGGCCCGTCAGCGGGTCCCGGAAGGCGAGTTCCTTGAGTTTGTCCGCCTGCTCGGCGAGCTCTTCCATGGCCTGGCGGGCCTGGTCTTGGGCGCGCCGGCGCGTGGTGATGTCGCGGAAGTTCCAGATCCGCCCCACGACGGCGTCCGAGACCTTCTGGGGGCGCGAGCAGAGCTCCACGGTACGGCCGTCGGTGAACTCGAGCACGTCCTGGCTCTGCATCACCTTGTCCGCGTAGAGCGCGTTGACCCTGCGCAGGAAGAAGTCCGGCTCGACCAGCTGCTTCGCAATGAAGTTGACCAGGGCGCTGGGGTCCTCCGCGGCCACGAGTTCGGGGGGCATGCCCCAGAGCCTGAGGTACTGGCCGTTGATCCCGGTGATGTGGCCCTCGCTGGAAACGACCACGATCCCGTCGGACGTCGTCTCCAGCGTCGCATCCAGGAGCGAGACGGCGAGGCGGCGGCCGGAGTCGGTGTCGTTGCGGTGGCTGGCGTCGCGGACGGCGACGGCCATGGCCGTTCCGGAGCCGCCGGTCACCAGCGAGCACGTGATCTCCAGGGCGAGTTCACTGCCGTCACGGTGGCATCCGACAGCCGCGAAGGGCCGGCTGGCCGACCGGTTCTTTCGGCCCAGCCTCCCGAAGACGCGCAGGAAGCCGCCGCGCTCACCCTCTGACAGCAGGACGGTGTGCTGGGTGCCCAGCAGCTGTTCGCGCGGGTATCCGAACAGGCGCTCGGCCGCTGAATTCATGAATGCGATGGTTCCGTCCGCGGTCAGCAGCAAAAACGCATCGGGACCCTGCTCCAGCAAAGCCTCTTCGAACCCTGTTCCCACGGCGATACCGGCCCCCAAAGCGACGGAAGTTGATAGACCCCCGGCGATGCCGCGGGCAATGCGTTTCCCTGAATCATAGGGTTCCCGGGTCCCGTGTCCAGCACCTTGGCACCGGAGATTTTCGGCGTCCCTTCAGGTCACCCGGTTCCCGGACACCCGATCCCCGCGCAATGCGGCGATCCTCTGGCCCGCCATGGTGAGCGCGTTCGCCAGTCCAGCCTCCGGTTCAGGGCCCGAAAACAGGAATCCCTGCAGGGAATCGCAATGCAGATTCATCAGGTAGCTTGCCTGCGCGGGGGTCTCCACCCCTTCCGCGGTAACCGTCAGCCCGAGGCCGTGCGCCATGGCGATCATGGCTGTCAGGATCGGCAGCTCTTCTCCGCCGCTGCGGATCATGGACACGAACGACTGGTCGATCTTCAGGGTGTCCACGGGGAGCTCCTGGAGCCGGCCAAGGGAGGAATAGCCGGTGCCAAAGTCATCGAGGGCCACCCGCACACCGGCCTTCCGCAGGGCCACGAGCTGCCGGGTCACATCGGCGTCGTTGTCGAAGAAGACACTTTCGGTGACTTCCAGGACCAGTTGCCGCGGGTCCACGCCGCAGGACTTCGTCACCGCCAGGACCAGCTCGGCGAAGTCCCCGTGCTGCAGCTGGACTCCGGAGACGTTGACAGCCAGGGAGCGTGAGGCGTCCTCCGCCAGCCAGGGCCGCAGTTCCGTGCAGCCGCGCAGCAGCACTTCGGTGCCGATTTCGACGATCAGCCCGCTGCGTTCTGCCGCGGGAATGAACTGTTGCGGCGGGACAATCTCGCCGTCCCGGAGCCAGCGGGCCAGGGCTTCGACCTTCACCACGACGCCCAGGTTGGTGGACACGATCGGCTGGTAGTGGACAGTGATCTGGCCGTTGTCGACGGCGAGCCGCAGCCCGGCCTCGATGTCCGTGCGGTCCACAAGCGCCTGCATCATTGCCGGCCGGAATTTCAGGTACCTGTTCTTGCCGGCAGCCTTGGCCGCGTACATCGCGACGTCGGCCCGCCGCAGGAGCTCGGAGGCGTCCACGGCATCCTCACTGATCGAGGCCATCCCCAGGCTCAGGCTGGGACGCAGCATGGTGCCGTCAATCCAGACCGGCACTTTCAAGGACTCGACGATCCTCGCGGCGACAGCCTCGGGATCCAGCGACCCCACCAGCAGCACCACGAATTCGTCCCCGCCCAGCCGGGCCACGACGTCGTTCGGGCGGACGCAGGCGCGCAGGCGCCGCCCCACCTCAATCAGCATCTGGTCCCCGGCGTGGTGGCCGAGGATGTCGTTGACTTCCTTGAAGTCGTCGAGGTCGAGCAGCAGGAGGTCGACGGCGGTCCCGCACGGCCCGCCCAGGGCGCTCGCCAGGTGGTCGTTGAAGAGCTGGCGGTTGGACAAGCCGGTCAGCGGGTCCTGGAAGGCCAGGGCCTTGAGCTGGGCGGCCTGCTCCGCGAGGTCGGCCATGGCCTGGGTGATCTGGTCCTGCGCGACCCTGGCCGGGGTGACGTCCCGGAAGCTCCAGACGCGTCCCACGACCTCGTCGGCGACTTTTTGGGGGCGCGAGTAGCGCTCGAATGTCCGGCCGTCGAGGAAGTCCAGGACGTCGTGGCTCTCCGCCATAGGATCGGCGTACAGGGCAAAGACTTTTTCGAGGAACTGGGTGGGGTCCTTGAGCTGGTCCAGGACGAAGCCCATCACGGCCTTGTCGTCCTGGGTGGCGAGCAGGTCCCGGGGGATGCCCCACATGGAGACGAACTGGTTGTTGACGCCGGCGATCTGGCCCTCGCTGCTGACTACCAGGATGCCGTCAGCCGTGGACTCCAGGGTGGCGGTCAGCAGCGACATCGCCTCGCGCAGGCTGGCGTCGGTCTCGCGGTGGGAAGTGCCGCGGACGGCGACGACCATGCCCACCCCTGCGCCGGGGGCCAGGAGGGAGCCCACCACTTCGCCCTGGAACTCGGAGCCATCCCGCCGTTGACCGTAGACGGCGACGGGAGGGGTCCCCAGGGCGTGGCTGTCGCGGCGCAGGCTCGTGAGCATCCGCCGGAAGGTTGTCCGGAATCCGTCCGCCAGCAGCATGCGGTGGTCGTGGCCCAGGAGCTCGCCGCGGGAATAGCCGAACAGGCGCTCCGCAGCGGTGTTGACCATGCTGATGGTGCCGTTCTCGGCAATCACCAGGACAGCGTCGGGGCTGGCATCGAGCACGTCAGCGTAGCTGGGGCCCGGCCCGGGCATCGGGCCGGGCATAGAGCCGCCGGACGGGCGTCGCGCGTCTGCGCGATCGCCGTCGTCGTCCGTCTCCGGGCGGGAAAACGTCACCCGGCCACCGCCGTGCGAACCTGAGACCACTGATATTCCATTAAGACGTCCTCCCCTCCGGAAATCATAGGGGTCCCAAGGGCGCCTCCTGCGTCAACACGGTGCAGTGGCGCTGCAGCAAGGCCGGATTGGTGGCCGTTGCACGGGGGTCACCGGTGGTTGAGCCTGCGCAAACCCGGGCTCCCGGCGATTCCGGCGTGTTCCATCACCGAGCGGTAGTGCTGGACGAGTTCATCGCCCAGGGCGGACCATGTCCGGCCCTGGACCGAGGCGTGGGCTGCCGCCGCGAACGCGCGCCGCTTGGCGTCGTCGCCCATCAGGTCCGTCACGCGGGCCCGCAACCCGGCGAGGTCGCCCGGCTCGTAGAGCCAGCCGGTGCGGGAGTTCTCCACGAGGTCCAGCGGGCCGCCGCGGCCCGTGGCCACCACCGGCACCCCGGATGCCATGGCCTCCTGGATGGTCTGGCAGAAGGTTTCAAACTCGCCGGGATGGACGAAGAGGTCGAAGGACGCCATGGCCCGCGCCAGGTCCTCGCCGCCGAGGAACCCGGTGAAGACCGCGCCGGGCAGGGCCGCCGCCAGGGCCGCCCGCTGGGGGCCGTCGCCCACGATCACCAGCCGGGTGCCGGGAACCTCGGCAAGCACCGCCAGATCTTCGACCTGTTTTTCGGCCGCTAGCCGGCCCACGTACCCGATGATGCGTTCGCCGCCCGGGACCAGGGAGGACCGCCAGGCCCCGTCGCGCTTGGCCGGACTGAACCGCTGCGTGTCCACGCCGCGCCGCCACATGCCCACCCGCGGAATGCCTCGGCCGCGGAGCTGGTTGAGCGCAAAAGTGGAGGGAACCAGGGTCCGGGAGGCCAGCAGGTGGATGTGGTCCACCCTGCTCCACGCCCAGTTCTCAAGGAAGGGAACGCCGTAGCGCGCCGCGTAGCTGGGAACCTCGGTCTGGTAGATGGCGACAGTGGGGATCCCCAACTGGTGCGCGGCCTGCGCTGCCCGCCAGCCGAGCACGAACGGGGACGCCAGGTGGACGACGTCGGGCGCGTAGTCGGCAAGGATTCGCTTGACCCGATACACACCGCCCAGCGCCACCCGCACGTTCGCGTACCCTGCCAGCGGAACCGAGGGCAGCCGGTGGACCTGGGCGCCGTACACCTCGCCCGGGACCTCGGCGTCCTGGGTTGCCGGCGCGATCACCAGGACCTCGTCCCCGCGCTGTTGAAGGTGCTCCAGCACGCGCAGGATGGAGTGCGTAACCCCGTTCATGAGCGGCAGGAATGATTCGGCGACGATTGCGATCCTCACACCTCCACGGTGCGGGCGGCGGCTGTCGGCGCGGGGTCAGGCGAATGGCGGGGGAGGGAAGAGTGCGTTAACAGGAGGGCGCGCGGGGCACCGGGGGCCGGTCACAGGGGGTCGGGCCAGTTGCCGACTCCGCGCAGGGCACGCAGGGGGTCCGGCCAGTTGCCGACGGGGCCGGAACGGCCCCGGGCCGGGCGGCCGCGATATGACTGTCCGCGCGCTGACAGGCCGTGACGGGACTGGCCGCGGGCGGCTTCGCCGGCGGGGACGGAATCAAGCAGAGGGGTGATGATGGGCATGAGATTGTCTCCTGAAAGAATAGTAAGTTCAGAAGGCCCCCCGCGTCGATAGCCCGAGCCTGACTGCCGTCAGTTGGGGGTGGTCTCTCAGTCCGGCGCGGATCCCGCGGCAGCGTCCCAGTCCCGCTTGAGTCTCAGTCCCGCTTGAGCACATCCGGGAGTTCGTCCACGTAGACCGTTTGCGGCGGCTCGTAGTAGATCACGAGGACTTGCTCGCCGACGGCGAAAACGCTGGTCTTATCAAACGGGTGGGCGTGGAACGCGCTGGTGCCGCCGCGGAACGGAAGCATGACCTCCCCGATGGTGCCCGGCCCGATCCGTCCGGTGACCCGGCCGATCCTGCCGGTCAGGCTCCGGTCAACGTCTTTGTGCATCGAAGTCCTTGGGCCTGGTCCTGCGCATGTCCCTAGGCATCCGGGGTTTTCGGCGGCTGTTTGGGTGCATTCTTGCCGTCCTTGAGCGCGGACCGCAGGGCGGGGAGGTAGTCGCCCACCTGTGCCAGAATCCCGCCAATCATCCGGTTGATGCCTTCGCCGCCGTTCAGGACGGTCAGCTGCCCGACGTGGGCAAAGGGCTCGGCCGCTGCCGCGATGATGGCCGGCATGTTCTCGGCGAGCTGCTGGGAGATGACGGCGTCCTGGTTGGTGCCGAGTGCCTCGGCACGGGCCTTGATGCCGTCAGCCTCGGCCAGCGCCTTGGCCTTGATCGCGGAGGCAGCCGCATCACCGCGGGCCTTCGTGGCTGCCGCTTCGGCCTCGCCGGTGACCTTGGTGGCACCGGCCGCGGCGGCCGCGGCCGTGGCGTTCGCCTGCGCCTGGAGCTCGGTCCGGCGGGCGTTGACCTGGGCTTCGAGTTCGGTGCGCCGCGCCAGGGCTTCGGCGGCACTGATGTCAGCGGCCTTCTGGCCTTCCGCCTCCGTGCGCTTGGCGTAGGCCTTGGCATCCGCGGGCTTGCGGACGCTGGTCTGGAGTTTCTGCTCCTCGCGGTCCGCCTCCAGCTTGGCCACTTCGGTCTCCTGCACCACCACCTGCTGGCGGGCCGTCGCGTCAGCCAGCGGGCCGGCCTGGGCGGCATTTGCCTTCGCCTGTTCGGCATTGGCCAGCGCGATGGACTGCCGGATCGCGGAGATGCTCTGGGCATCGGCAATCAGGGCCTCGGCCTCGGCCTCCTTTTCTGCCGCCTCGCGGTTCCTGGTGGCCTCGGCAATGCGGGCCTCCATCTTCACCTGGGCGATGTGAGGCTTGGCGATGTTCTGGATGTAGCCCGTGGGATCCTGCAGGTCCTTGATCTGCAGCGAATCGACCACCAGGCCCAGCTTCTCCATTTCCACGCCGCTGGCGCTGCGGACCTGTGATCCGAGCTTGTCGCGCTCGCGGATGATCTCCTCCATCGTCATGCTGCCGATGATGGAGCGCAGATGCCCTTCGAAGACGTTGTAGACCTGGCTTTGCATCTTGGGCTGCTGACCGAGGAACCTCCGTGCGGCGTTAGCGATGAAGGGCGGGGCGTCGCCGATCTTGTAGATCACCACGCCCTCGACAATCACCTGGATGCCCTGGGACGTGACGCAGGAGACTTTCAGCTCGGTTTCGTTCAGCGTCAGGGACAGGGCCCGGACCGTCTGGAGGCCCGGCAGCACCAGGGCTCCCTTGCCCGTGACGATCTTGAAGTCCATGCCCTCCCGGGTCTCCAGGGTGCCGCGCGTCAGCCCGGAGATGATGAGGGCCTCGTTCGGCTCGGCCACCTTCCACATCAGTTTGGTCGCCAGCCAGATGACGCCGACGACGGCCAACGCGCCAATGATCCCGGCGATGAGCGGGAAGAAAGCTGACAACTCCGGCATAACCCAAGTCCTTTCACGGTGAGGGAAAGGCATTGCGCAAAGCCCCCAAATGGCGCTGCTGCCCTTCCCAGCTGGCTTGGATGCTGGAAGTGTGGAGCCGCCCAGTCAGCTGTTGTACACAGTCTGCGGTGCTCCCGGCCGGGAAGTCCAGCAATTCGGGGCTGCGGGGCAGTTTAGGCTCCGCGCGGGGGGCAAAAGCCCCTGTTCGGGCGCACGCCGGCGTGCCATGGTGGGCCCGGAGAGGTGATTCTCGATGCACATCGGGTTCGGCGTGGTCGGGATCGGGTGGGACGCGTGGCGTGCTGAGCGCGGCGGACCCGACGCGATCGCCCGCCGCCAGCAGGCCCGGCTCGCCGAACTCGTGGAGTTTGCGCGGTCCGCGTCGCCGCACTACCGCAGGCTGTACCGCGGCCTGCCGGAGCGCGTCACAGATCCGGCCCGGCTGCCTCCCGTCGGCAAACGGGACCTCATGGAGAACTTCGACGACTGGGTGACGGACCCGCACCTCACGCTTGCGAAGATGACCTCGGACCTTCTCTCCGACCCGGCCAAGGTGGGGGCCGTCTACCGCGGGAAATACCTCGTGTTCACGACGTCGGGGAGCACCGGCGAGCCGGCCGTGCTGGTTCATGACCGAATGTCGTGGACGGTGGCAGGCGTCGTCGTCCGGGTCCGCGAGCGCAGGACGCTGATCGGGGCGGCGGACCTGCGGGCGCTCCTGCTCCGCGGGGTGCGGGCTGCGGCCCTGGTTGCCGACGGCGGCCACTTCGCGGGCGTCGTGATGACGGAAATCGCGCGGCGGCGCAGCCCCCGCGTCGCGCGGCGCCTCCGGGTCTTCTCCGTGCTGAGGCCCCTCGCCGACCTGGTGCAGGAGCTCAACGACTTCAAACCCACGGTGCTTTACGGCTATCCCAGCGCGATGCTGCAGCTGGCCGCGGAGCAGGACGCCGGACGGTTACGGATCCGTCCGGTCCTGGCCATCAGCTCCGGCGAGAGCCTGTCCGACAGCGGACTCGCGCGGATCGAATCGGTTCTCGGCTGCCATGTCACCAGCCGCTACCTGTCATCGGAGGTCCCGGCGCTGACGAGCCGCTGCCGTTGGGGCTCCTACCATGTCAACGCCGACTGGTACATCCTGGAGCCGGTGGACGAGGAGTACCGTCCGGTCCCCGCCGGCGTCACGTCCCACACGGTGCTTGTCACGAACCTTGCCAACCGGGTCCAGCCGCTCATCCGTTACGACCTCGGGGACCGGGTTGAGCTGGCCGCGGATCCCTGCCCGTGCGGGAGCCCGTTTCCGGTGGTGACGGTGGAAGGCCGCGCCGGGGACCTGCTGTCCTTCCAGGCGCCGGACCAGGCACCGGACGGGGCGCCGGTGACGGTGCTGCCGCTGGCACTGGGCACGGTGATCGAGGAGACCGCCGGGGTGCGCCGGTTTCAGGCGATCCGGACCGGGCCAGGAGCGCTGAGCGTGCGGCTGGAGCTGAGGCCCGGCGCCGACCTGGCGGAGGTGCGCGGCGCGGTGGCGGCGCGGCTGGCCACGTTCTTCGCGGCCCAAGGGTGCGGCTCGATCGACGTCCAGTTTGCGCAGGAGCAGCCCCGTCCCGACCGCAGCGGCAAGTTCCGGCAGGTGTGGTCCGCCTGAGGCCTAGTGCTGTTCCAGGATCCGGCGGGCGTCGCGCTGCGCCGCCAGTTCTTCCGGGCTCAGGGTGTGTCCGGACAGGAAGCCGGCGGCTCCCATGATCCGCCGCAGTTCGGCGACGGTCCGTGCTGTCTTGGCCCCGCGATGCGCCATGACATGGCAGTTGGCGCAAAGCGGCACCAGATCTGCCACGGGATCCAGCACATAACCGCTGCCCAGCTGAGCGGGCGGAACGATGTGGTGGACCTGGATGAAGTCCTTGCCAAGCTCGCCGTAGGCGATTTCGTAGGAGAATCCGCATGCGGCACAGTTCGTTCCATGATGGGCGATGCACGCCCGCTGTGCGTCCGGGCTGCGTTCGTAGCGGTTCACGTCCACCCTGCTCAGCGCATATCCGGGCAGGGTGCCCGGCACAGGCTGCGTGGCGTCGTGTCCTGGCGGCGGACCGAAGTCAGACCAGACCTGGCGGATCCGGGCTTCCTCTGAGGGATCAAGGGTCATCCCGGAGCCATGGATGGTTTCCCGGGCCACCCCGGGGGCGGACGCCTGCAGGATTTTCATATCGATGTGGTCGCCGGCAGGCAGCAGGGCGTCGAAGGCCACCCGGACATACAGGGGCGGGACGGATGCAGGGGAGAGGGGATCCGGGGCGTAGTTCTCTGGCGCCCCTTCCGGCGCCGCGTTCTGTGGCCGCGGCTCCGGCTGGGGATGCTCCGACACCACGACTCCGTGACCGATCAGCCCGCGGCCGTGGCGCCCCTGCAACAGGAGCCAGGCGTCCGCGCCGGAGGGGATGTCCTGATGCCGGCCGACGCTCCAGCTGGCCAGGAACCGGCCCGTTTCGGCTGCCTCCGCCACCACAGCAGGGTAGGTCCACCCGTTCCAGTGCTCGGGGTTCCACACCAGGATGATGGCTGTCATGTGCCCATTGTCGCAGTCTCCTGCGCGTGCGTCATGGCCGCGTCACAGGGCAGTCTTTGATCCGCCTCCGGCCCGCGGCGAGGCGCCCGGTCCAGCCACCCGAACCGGTCACGGCAGTAGAATTAATGCCAGGGGTGTTGGAGAAATGTCCGGATCCATCGTCGTCGTGCTGATCTTTTTCGCCGTGGTTTCCGTACTGGCGATCGCCGGGACGGTCGTCCTGGTGTGGCGGGACGGCCGGGGCCGGATTCCGCTGGAGCCAACGGAGCGGCCCTGGATGGCCGGCAACCTCCCGAGCGTGCCGTACTCCGTGTGGCGTTTCTAGCGCGCAGGCGCCGGCGCCCCCGCGACCACGGGATGGTCACGGCCCAGGTTCCCCAGGCCGGAGGCGCCCTGCGGGGAGCCGAGGTCCTCGAAGAACTCCACGTTGGCCCGGACGTAGTCGGCCCACTCCTCCGGGACGTCGTCCGAGTAGTAGATCGCCTCGACCGGGCAGACGGGATCGCAGGCGCCGCAGTCCACACACTCCGAGGGGTGGATGTAGAGCGAGCGTTCGCCTTCGTAGATGCAGTCCACCGGGCATTCGTCGATGCAGGCCTTGTCCTTCACATCCACACAGGGCTGCGCGATCACGTACGTCATGGCAGGCTACACGCCCGTGTAGACGGTCTTGCCCCACGTAAAGAAGTCCAGTGCGGACTTCCCCTGTTCGCGGAACGTGTTGGTGGAGGAGTCCTTGACGCCGCCGAACGGCACGTTCAGGTCCAGGCCCGCCGTCGGACGGTTGACCTTGATGACGCCGGCCTGGGCCCGCGAGGCGAAGTCGGTGGCACGGGCCAGGGAGTCGGTGCAGATGCCGGCAGTGAGGCCGTAGCGGGAATCGTTGATGGCGGCGAGGCCGGCCTCATAATCGGCGACCTCCAGGACGGCCACTACCGGTCCGAAGATTTCCTCGGTCACGGCGGCGTCGTCGAAGGGCAGGTCGGTGAGCACGGCGGCCGGGAAGAGCAGGCCGCCGGAGGGGTCGCCGTCGTACGCGCCGTGCAGCAGCGTTGCGCCGCGCTCGACGGCGGTGCGCACCGCCGCCTGGTTCTGTTCGAACTGCTGGCTGCTCACGACGGCGCCCATGCGGGCCGGGTCCGATCCGTCACGGCCGAGCCCGTCCCCGGCGGTGTACTCGGCGGCTTCCTCGGTGAGGGCGTCAAGGAACGCGGACCGGATGCCCGGGGTGACGTAGACGCGGGACGTGGCGGTGCAGGCCTGGCCGGTGAGGCCGAACGCGCCGGCCGCCACCACCTGGGCGGCCTTGCGGGCATCGGCGTCGTCGAGGACGAGGACGCCGTTCTTGCCGCCCATTTCCAGCTGGACCCGGGCGCGGCGGGCGTTCAGGATTTCCTGCAGGCCCAGGCCCACCTTGGTGGAACCGGTGAAGGACAACCCGGCAATCCGGGGGTCCCGGGCGAGGGCGTCGCCCACCACGCGTCCCTTGCCGTGGACCACGTTGAACACGCCGGCCGGCAGCCCCGCGTCCTGCAGGGCGCGGGCGAGGTGGGTAGCGGAGAGCGGGGTGAGCTCGGCCGGCTTGATGACCACGGCGTTGCCGCTGATCAGGGCCGGGGCGGACTTCCAGGCCGGGATGGCGATGGGGAAGTTCCACGGCGTGATGAGCCCGACCACGCCGAGAGCCTCGCGGCGGGTGGTGATGGTGGTGTCCGGCAGGCCGCTGGGCAGCACCTCGCCGCTGGCGGCCCAGCCGAGCGAGCCGAAGAAGCGCAGCACGTCCGAGGCGCGCTTGACCTCGCCCTTGGCCTCGGCGAGGGTCTTGCCTTCCTCACGGACGAGGTCTTCGGCGATGGCGGCCTGGCGGTCCAGGAGCAGGTTGCCGGCGGCCATCAGGATGGCGCCGCGGGACGGTGCCGGGAGGGCGGCCCAGGCCGGCTGGGCCGCGGCGGCGGCGGTGATGGCGGCGTCGACGTCCTCCGCGGTGCCGCTGGGGGAGAGGGCGGCGAGCTCGCCCGGGCGGGCCGGGTTCATCCGCTCGGTGTCCGCCCCGCCGAGCCATTCGCCGTTGATCAGGTGCCGGGCGGTGAGGAGGCCCCGGGCTGTTGCGGTTGAGGTGTCTGTGTCGGTGGAAGTCATGGTGTTCCTTCGTGAGAGTCGGAGCAGGGGGTGTGCTGAGTGTTCAGCGCCTACGGTTAGAGCCCGCGGATCAGGCCGCCGTCGCAGCGCAATGCCACGCCGGTGATGTAGGAG
Organism: Arthrobacter sp. 05T442; assembly: GCF_056395945.1. Classification (NCBI taxonomy): domain Bacteria; kingdom Bacillati; phylum Actinomycetota; class Actinomycetes; order Micrococcales; family Micrococcaceae; genus Arthrobacter; species Arthrobacter sp. 05T442. The sequence continues at coordinate 17,941 of NZ_JBFTKM010000004.1, forward strand.
GCCGGGGCGCTGCAGAGGAACGCCGCGGCGGCGCCGAATTCCTCGGGTTCGCCGTAGCGGCGGGCGGGGATGGTCTTGCGGGATTCGAGCTGGATTTCCTCGGGCGTGGTGCCGCGCCGCTTGGCGGCGGCCTGGTCGAGTTCCGCGACCCGGTCCGTGGCGATGCGTCCCGGAAGGAGCATATTGACAGTGACGGCGTCCAGCGCCACCTCGGCGGCGAGGGTCTTGAGGTAGCCGGCGAGTGCAGCGCGGCCGGTGTTGGACACGGCCAGGTTCGGCAGTGGTGCCACGACGCCGCTCGACCCGACGGCCAGGATCCGGCCCCAGCGCCGTTCCCGCATGCCCGGCAGGATGTGCGAGATTAGGGCGTGGTGCGGTTTGACGAGCTGTTCGAACGCCGCGGCGATGTCGTCCGCGCCGAGCGTGGCGGCCGCGCCGGGCTTCGGCCCGGGACCGTTGAGGACCAGGATGTCGATGGGCCCGAGTTCCGCGACTGTCTGTTCGACGGCGGCGGTCACGCCCTCCGCGGTGCTGAGGTCCGCTTCGATGGCGACAGCGCCCGGTCCGAAGGCGTCCGTCAGTTCGGCCACGATCTCCTTGGCGCGGACTTCGCGCCGGCCGGTGATGGCCACCCGGACGCCTTCGGCGGCGAGGGCCCGGGCGATGGCGAGGCCCAGGCCGCCGGTCGAGGCGGCCACAAAGGCGGTCTTTCCGCTGATTCCGAAATCCATCAGTTCCTCCCCGCCGTGGTCAGCACGGCGGCCGGGTTCGGGCCGAGGGCCTCGGCGGCCTCGGCCAGGTGCGTGCGCAGCCCGGTCCGGAGAACCTCCGGGAACGCGGCGGCCGGTGCCCGGACGCCGGCATCGGCAATGAGTCCGCGCTGGTGCAGGCATTCCTTGCGGATCGCCAGCGCGATTTTCGCCTGCTGCTCGAAGTTGATCAGCGGCAGGTAGGGCAGCAGGGCATCGCGGGCGGCCTCGTAGCCGTCTTTCTGCCAGGCCCGCACGCAGGCGATGAGCGCTTCCGGGTAGGAGAAACCGGTCATCGCCCCCGCGGCGCCGGCCATGAGCTCGTCCAGCAGCCCCTGGCCGCCGAGACCGCCGAAGACAGAGACATCGAGGGCTGCGGTGAGGTGCCCGATCGCCACGGAGGTGGGCGGAGCCTCGGCCTTGACCGCTGTGACGAAGCCGCAGGCCTGCACCACGGAAATGAGTGACTCGGTGCTGATGTGGACGCCGCTGGCCAGCGGGTAGTCCTGCAGCACCACGTTGGCGCCGGTGGAGTGATGGATGGCGTTCAGGTGCGTGATGACCACGCCCGGGTTGGCGGAGTTCGCCTGCACCATGACGGCAGCCAGCCGGTCCCCGGTGGCGGCCTGGATGGAACGGATTTCATCGACCGCCGTGCCGGTGTAGAGGGAAGTCACTCCCACCACGAGGGGCAGGCGCGTTTCCTCCATGACCACTTCCAGGACCAGGCTGCGCTCGGCCGCCGTCAGGGCCGCGGCCTCGCCGAACACGCCCAGGACCGTGAGTCCCGTGGCGCCGATCGACTCGTAATAGCCCACGAGCCCGGCCAGGCTGTCCGTGTCGACATCCAGGGCGCTGCCCTGGAACGGTGTGGCGACGACGCCCCACACTCCGGGTGTCAGTGACTCCCGCATTGGTTTCTCCTTCTAAGCTCTAGTTGTTCTTCGAGCGGCTGAATCTGCTAGCGGCCCGGCCAGTGCGGCGCGCGCTTCTCCTGGAAGGCGCGGACGCCCTCGGCGGAGTCTTCGCTGTCCAGCGCCGCCATGAGGGCGGGGAGCCGGAGGCCGCGGGCCTCGGTGGCGGTCAGGTGCGCGGTCTGCGTGACCATCTGCTTGACCGCCCGGACCGAGGTGGGGGCGCAGGCGAGGATCTGGTCCACCCAGCGCTGTACCGCGGCGTCGAGCTGGTCCGCGGGGACCACCTCGTTGACCAGGCCCATGGACTGCATCTCTGTGGCCTGTGCCTTCCGCCCGGTCAGGAGCATGCCCATTGCCTGGGTATAGGGGACGCGGCGCACCAGCTGATGGATGCCGCCGTCGAGCGCCAGGCGCCCGACGCGGGGTTCCGTCAGTCCGAAGCGGGCGGTGTCCGCGGCGATCACGATGTCCGCGCCGAGCACGATCTCCATGCCGCCGCCGAGCGCATAACCGTTGACCCGGGCGATCACCGGGATGTCCAGCGTGGTGCGCAGGCTGAGCCCGCCGAAGCCGTTCGGGTCCAGGCCCGCCCAGTATTCGAGCCCGGTCTTGTCCACGGCGGAGGCGGACATGTCCGCGCCGACGCAGAATGCCCGGGTCCCGGCGCCGGTGATGACCACGGCGCGGACGTCCGGATCGGCTTCGAGCTGGTCCCAGATCTCGTTGAGCCGGGCCTGCGCGCCGCCGTCGACGGCGTTGAGCACATGCTGGCGGTCGATGACCACGGTGGCGATGTGGTTCTCGATGGTCAGGGTGACCTGGTCAACGGCGGTGGGAACTGAGGCGGTCGTGCCGGCCTCTGAAACGGCGGTCACCGCAGCACCCCCAGCTGCTGCAGGCGCTCGATGGTCTCGGCGTCGAAGCCGTTCTCCAGCAGCACCTCGACGTTGTGCTCACCCAGCCGCGGCGCCACGCGGCGCACGGTCGGCGGGGTGGCGGAGAGGCGGATGGGCGCATTGAGCATCTTCACGGTGCCGACGCCCGGGTGTTCGGCTTCCACGATCATGCCGTTGGCGTGCGTCTGGGCGTCGGCGAGGGCCTGCTCCAGGGTGTGGACGGGCGCGTTGAGGAGGCCCTGGCCTTCCAGCTGGGTGGTCCAGTACTCGGTGGTGTTGGTGGCGATGCGCTCGCGGAAGATCGCCTGCAGCGCCGGCTTGTGCTTGAACTGCTGCTCCAGGTTGGCGAACTCGGGCCGCTGCGTGAGGTCCTCGTCCAGGCCCAGCGCCTCGGAAATCCGCAGCAGCGGATCCGGGGTGAAGCCGCCCACCATGCAGACGGCGCCGTCGGTGGTTTCAAAGACGCCGCTGAGCGGCATGGCGCCCCAGTTGACCTCGTAGCCGCGGTTGAGCTGCATGCAGGCCTCCTGCATCTGCAGGTGCAGCATGGAGTCGTACATGGTCACCTCCACCTTCTGCCCGACGCCGGCGGACTCGCGGGTGCGCAGTGCCAGCAGGATGCCCTGCATGAGGTGCATGCCCGTGATGTAGTCGCACAGCGTCGTGGGGTAGATGGACGGTTTCATGTCGTCCGATTCGCGCCGCCACATCACACCGGAGTAGGCCTGCGCGATCGCATCCTGGCCGCCCTTGTGCGAGTAGGGGCCCACCGGGCCGAAGCCCGTGCCGGAGGCCCAGATGATGCCGGGGTTCTCGGCCTTGAGCTCCTCGTAGCCGAAGCCCATCCGTTCCATGACGCCGGAGCGGAAGTTGCTGACCACGACGTCGGCGTCGGCCAGCAGCCGGCGGAGGACGGCTTTGCCCTCATCGGTCCGGGTGTCCACCGAGACGCTGCGCTTGTTGCGGTTGATGGACAGGAAGATCGGGTTGTCCTGGCCGTCCTTGTCCGGGAAGGAGTTCCGGGAGATGTCCCCGGCGCCGGGGCGTTCCACCTTGATGATGTCCGCGCCGTAGTCGCCCAGGAGCTGGGTGCAGGACGGTCCCATGAACACCTGGGTGAAGTCCACGATCTTGATTCCGTCGAGGGGGAGCGGGGTGCCAGCGGGCAGCGGCGTGCCGGCCGTTTCACCGGCGGCGGCGGGTCCCGCCGTCGTGCTTTCCGTCAGGACGCTGTCGTCCAGAAGGGCTTCGGTGCTCATGCCCCCACCACCGCGTCGGTGTCCAGCGTGGCGTTCGACGACGGGACGTCGCCCGGGTCCGCGCCGTGCCGGCGCATGCCCTGCTGGATGTCCAGGGCGGAGACGTCGCGGACGAGGGTGCCGTTCTCGACAGCCAGGGCGGCGGCGACGCCGACTGCCTGGCCCATGGCCATGCAGGGCGGGATCTCGCGGGACATCTTCTGCGCCTCCGGGGTGGCCGAGTAGTGGCGGCCGGCCACGAGCAGCTGGTCCACTTCCTTGGGCAGCAGCGAACGGTACGGGTAGTAGTAGTCACGGCCGCGGGCCACGGTGTCGGCGAAGTGCCGGCGTGAGGTGACGTCGTCCTTGGTCATGACGTATTCGCCTTCGAGCAGGCGGGTCTGCCGGACGCCCATCTGGGACGCGACGTCGAGCATGTAGCAGTTGGCGAAGCCGGGCAGGTGGGCGCGGACGTAGTCCACGGCTTCGGTGATGCGGTCCCGTGCGGCGAACTCGGCGGCGGTCATGTCCGCCGGGTCGACGCCGTCGTACCCGGTCATGTGGGGTGCGTTGCACCAGACGACGCCGTCGATGGGGGTCTTGAGCCACCACAGTTCCCAGGCGCCGCCGAGGAGGCGCTTGATGGTGCGGTTGATGGCGCGGGCTTCCTTCGGGTTGGCCTGTTCGAAGGCTTCCGCAGCGGCGGTGTCCACGTTGCCGAGGCGGAAGACGAGCGTGGTGAGGTAGCTGTCCTTGACGTAGCTGGCGCCGGCCCGGGAGGCGACGTCGATGTCGCCGGTGGTGTCGATGACGATGTCCGCCATGAAGGCCTGCGGGCCGGACTTCGTCTCGCAGATGACGCCCTTCATGACGCCGTTGTCCACGATCGGGCGGGAGAACCAGGAGTGCAGGCGGAGGTTGACGCCGGCCTCGCGGACGAGGTCGTTGGAGACGCGCTTCCAGCCGTCGGGATCGAACGCTGCGGCGTAGCAGACGGGCTTGGGGGTGGTGTGGGAGTGGAAGTCGAAGGTGCCGTAGCGGCCCCACTTGTTCCACAGTTCCTCGGAGGTCTTGCGGTCATCGGCGGGCGGGACAATGGCCAAGCCGAGCTTCTGCAGGCGCTCGACGTACTCGGAGACGATGCCGGTGACCGTGATTTCCTGGCCGTTGATCATGTCATCGAGCACCAGGACCATGCCGCCGGAGGCGAGCCCGCCGAGGGAGGAGTAGCGCTCGAGGAGCGTGACGGACGCGCCGGAGCGGGCTGCGGTGACGGCCGCGGCGACCCCGGCGGGTCCGCCGCCGACTACGAGGACGTCGGAGCGGGAGATGACAGGAGCGGTGAGGTCCTGCGTGGTGGTGCGCAGGTCCAGGGCGAGTTGCGAGTCAAGCGAGTTCATAGGGGAATCCTTATTTTCCGACGAAGATGCCGTTGCTGCGGCGGGCTGCGAGGTAGAAGACGATGCTGAGGATGGACAGGACGGCCACGTAGACCGGGAAGATCCAGCTGGCGTTCAGTGACTGGAACCAGACCAGGAGGTAGGAGGCGGTGCCGCCGAAGAGGGCGACGCCGATGCCGTAGCCGAGGGCCACGCCGGCGCCGCGGCAGGACTTGGGCATCAGGGAGCTGCTGACCACGTTGTAGAGGGTCATGTTCAGCACCAGCACCACGGATCCACCGAGCAGGACGGCGGCGAACCCGCCGATGCCGGGCTGGACGTACATGAGCATCAGGAACACGGCCGGGATGGCCAGGATCCGGGTGACGAGGAACCAGCGGGACATGGACCGGCCGTCCGCGACCTTGCCGATGATCCAGCTGCCGACCACGAGGATCAGGCCCAGGATGGTGGTCAGGGCGAAGACGGCCGTGGGGTCTTCCTTGAAGTTGCTGCGGGCCGCGCTGGGCAGGCCGATGTTCCAGGCGTAGTTGTAGGCCTGCGCTGCGCCGACCACGAAGACGATGGCCAGGACGGAGAGCCAGTGTTTGCGGACGCCGGTCCAGACGGCGCGGGAGGAGTTGGTGGCCATTTCCTCCGGGCGCATGGTTTCAGGAAGCGAACGGCGCAGGTACAGGACGACGAAGCCGAAGGCCGCGCCGATGATGAACGGCACACGCCAGCCCCAGCCGGCCATGGCCGCGCCGCCGATCATCAGGCTGCAGAGGAAGCTGACGAGCGAGGCGAGCAGGATGCCGATGTTGACGTAAAAGGACATGATGCCGGCGACGTAGCCTTCGCGGCCTTCCGGGACCAGTTCCACGGCGTGCGAGGTGGAGAGCGGGGCCTCGATGCCGGTGGAGATGCCCTGCACGATGCGGCAGGCCACGAGGATGATGCCGGCCCAGCCGCCGATCTGCTGGTAGCTCGGGCAGATTGCGATCACCAGGGTGGTTCCGGCCATCAGCATGATGGACATCAGCATCACCCGGCGGCGGCCGATGCGGTCCGCCAGGGTGCCGAGCAGGATGCCGCCGAGCGGGCGGAACGCGAAGCCGACGGCGAAGACGGCGAGGGCATTCAGCGTGGCCGAGAGGGGATCGGCGTTGGGGAAGAAGTTCGGGCCGATGAAGGCGGACAGGAGGCCGAAGACCATCCAGTCGTACCATTCCAGGGCGTTGCCCAGGCCGAGGCCCAGCAGGCCCTTGCGGACTTCGGGGGAGAGTTGGCGTGAAACTTTGCGCGACTCGACGACGGTGTCAAGCATTGGTTTTCCTTACGCTGGCGCCCCTTTTATCGGGGGGAGGGGGCGAATGAGGGCATGACGCATCGCCGTGTGTGCGAACGGAGAATGCGAACGTGGCAAGGACTGCCGGCGGGCGGTTCAGGCCCGGACAGTGAGGGGACGGTGGCTGGCGGCGCTGGGCGGGCGCGCGCCTACCACGCGTGGGGTGCGTTGACCCAGATCGCTACGCATTCTTCGTCGTAGCTGTTCTTGAACCAGTGCGGGGTGTCCGAGGAGAACGTGATGGAATCGCCCGCCTCGAGCGTGTAGCACTCCCCGTCCAGGAAGATGTCTTTCCGGCCGGAGATGATGATGCCGAACTCTTCACCGCTGTGACGGAAAGGCGTGGCACTGGTGTCGTGGCCGGGCGGACTGACAATCCATTGGGCTTCCAGGGCTCCGTTGAGATCGGGGGTGAGCAGTTCGTAGACCGCTTCCCCGACGGATTTCTTGGTAATGCCTTTCAGATTGCGCCGTTCGGCCTTGCGGACCACGGGGGACCTGGTTTCTTCCTGGCCGACGAAGAACTTCCCGACCGGAATGTCCAGCCCGTGGGCCAGCTGCGCCAGGGTGGTGAACGAGGGGTTCGCCAGGCCGCGTTCGATCTGGCTGACGATTGCCGGGCTGAGGCCGGTGATCTCCGAGAGCTTCGCGAGCGTCATGCCTTTTTCCTTGCGCATGGAGCGCACTTTGTTGCCGACCGTGGCCAGCAGGGCGCTGGTCGCGGGCGGGGCAGTGATCGCAACACTCTCGGTGGTCATTGGCTGTCCTTCGCTTGGTGACCTGACTCACACAACTATAGTGAAGATTTTTAGCCAGTCAATGGTTGTTTCTTAATTAAAGTGAAAATATTTACAGGAGTGCTGTTTGGGGGGTTCCGGGGAGGGCCCAGCCGTGGCTGGGCGGGTTGACCCGCCGTCGGGCGCCGGAGACAGAGAAGCTGGTGCAGCCGCCGCGTTTCCGCTAAGCCGCTGCACCAGCAGGTAGTACGAATTTTCAGATTGCTATGAAACGTTACTCATTCGCGGCTCCCTAAGTCCCGGTGATCACTTACCGGGTTTTTGCGTCGTCGGCCAGATGCCGCGAAAGCAGCCAGCCGGCGCCAATCATTGCCACGCCCAGCACCATGTGGGTCCAGTTGTCCATGGCGTTCAGCGACAGGAAGTTGGCCGCCGACCCCACGCCCACAATTAGCCCATATACGCTGAGGACGATGTACAGCAGGCCAAAGCCCATGAGGTAGTTCCTGGCGCCCATGCCGTTACGGGACATGGCCCAGCCCGTTGCACCAATGGCCAGCTGCACGATATTGAGCAACATGGACACCTGGAACAGGTTCAGGAACATGGCCCTGGAATCGGGCCCGAAGAACCTCAGTTCGCTGTACTGCGTGGTGATGCCGGGGATGAACCCCAGGATGCCCACGACAATAAGGACGATACCTACACCCATGCCGACGTTCTGAACATCTGTCCGTCCGAAGTGAACGCCGTGTGCATGGGGAGATGCGGTAGTCATTTTCTGCCTCCAACCACTGAATGCGGACATTCCAATTTTACGGCGGGCCTGTCGAAAAAGCGCCGGCGCCGGCGGCGGTGCAATCGCACGGATCGGGGCGTTAATCCGGGCGTTAAGCCTGTCGGAACCGGCGCGCTGGCCCGCCCATGGCACCATGGAACACGATGAAACTGCGCGCTGATCAGACCGGACAACACGGCATCCCCATGCCCTTATGGCTGCAGGGAGCCCTCGAGTCCGCCCAGGCCGCCCTCATCTCGGCCCTGGTGGTGGTTGCCCCGATCATCGCGGTGTGGGCCACTGCCGGCTTCCAGAACAACGGCACCGACGTCCTCGCCCGGCTGGCCGGCCAGGCCTGGCTGCTCATCCACGGCGTCCCCCTGCTGCTGGACACGGTCGGTGCCGGGTCCGCGGCGCAGCCGGAATCCGGCACGCTCTCGCTCATCCCCCTGGGGCTGACGCTTATTCCCTTCCTGCTCGCGTGGCGCGCAGGCCGCCGGCTGGCCCGGGCCTCCTACACCGATCAGCTGTGGCAGGCCCTCCTCGGTTCCTGGCTCGTGTACGCGAGCTTCGGGCTGACCACGGGCTTTGTCTGCCGCACCTCCGACGTCGGCATCAACCTTTGGTCCGCCGGGCTCATTCCGCTGGTCCCGTTCGCCCTCGGCATGGTGGTGGGTGCCCGCCGCGAGGCAGGCTCCTGGAGCCGGCTGATCGGCGTCGACGCCGTGGCCTGGCTCTCGCGTACCAGCCAGCACTCGCGCTGGGCCGGGTCCTACCTCGGATCCGTCATCAAGGCCGGAGCGGTGGCGCTCATGGCCAGCCTGGCGATGTCCGCCGTGCTGCTCGCCGTCGACCTCTTCATCCACTGGAACCTGGTGATCGCCATCTATGAAGGGCTCGACGCCGGGGCCATGGGCGGTGCCGTCCTCACCATCGCGCAGCTCGGCTTCCTGCCCAACCTTGCCGTCTTCGCGCTGGCCTGGACGTCCGGCTCGGGCTTCGCCCTGGGCGTGGGCTCGCAGGCCGGGCCGCTCGGGACCGCCGTCGGGCCGCTGCCGTCGATTCCCGTCTTCGCAGCGCTGCCGTCCGGTCCGCTTGACTACGGCTTCGTGGCCCTGGTGGTGCCGGCGCTCGCCGGGGCCCTGGCCGGGTGGTGGTTCCTGCGCGAAGGCGAAAACCACTTCGACGAGTGGCTCTCCATCAAAGTCCGTACCCGCTGGTTCACGGCGGCGGTCTCCACCCTTGTACTCGGCGCGATGATCGGCGCAGTGGCCGGGTTGCTGGCCGCCGGACTGGCCTGGCTCGCCCGCGGCTCCGCCGGCATCGGGCGGCTGACCGATATTGGCCCGGACCCGCTGCGCACGGCACTGTTCGTGGCCGCCGAGGTGGGGATCGGCGTCGTCATCGGTTACGCGGCCGGGCCCTGGCTGGAACGCCGGCAGAACCTGCGCGAAGCGGACCTCGAAACGGCCTCCAGCAACTAGGCGCTGCGCGGTAAGCCGTGGCGCGTGTGCCGGCGCCGGCCGTGCCCGGCATGCCACAGTCAGCCGAGGTCAGCGGAGCTGGATCGGCATCGACTTATCCAGCTGCGTCCTGCACTGGGAGGCGGCCTGCTCGGTCAGGGCATGGCGGACGCACTGCTGGTAGTCCCTGACCTGGCCGAAGAACAGCGCCGAGGACAGGATGAGCAGCGCCTGAACCGCCGCGACCACCAAGCCGGAAATCGCGCCGAACAGCACCAGCCGGGATTCCTTGAGCTTCGCGGCACGGATCAGCAGCGCGATGCCGAGCGCGATCGCGGCCACCGTGAGGACCGCGGTCAGCCACAGGTAGTTGATGTCCAGCTGGTAAACAAAGAACGATCCCAGGACCGCCACGATGAAGATGCGGAACAGGGTGTGGGTCCGCACCAGGGAGGCCTTCGCCGCCTCGCCGCGGGGGGACTGGCTCGGCTGGCTGCCGCCGGAGCCGTTCGGGGGATACATGGTTTCCAGCCTACGCGAGCGGCCCCATAAGCTAGGACGATGCGCATCGTTGTCCTCGTTTCCGGTACCGGCTCCAACCTCCAGGCCCTCATCGACGCCGTGAAGTCAGGCGGCCTCGACGTCGAGATCGCAGCCGTCGGCGCGGACCGGCCGGGGACCTACGGGGTGGAACGCTCGGCTGCCGCCGGAATCCCCACGTTCGTGGTGGACTTCAAGACCTACCCGGACCGGGCGGCGTGGAACGCGGCGCTCACCGAAACCGTCGCGGCGTACCGGCCCGACGTCGTCGTGTCCTCCGGGTTCATGCGCATCGTCAGCGCCGGCTTCATCGACGCCTTCGGCGGGAAATACCTCAACACCCACCCGGCCCTGCTGCCGTCCTTCCCCGGCGCCCACGGTGTCCGTGACGCACTGGCGTACGGGGTGAAGGTCACGGGCTGCACGGTGCACTGGGCCGACGCCGGGGTGGACACGGGCCCCATCATCGCGCAGGAGGCCGTGGCGGTCGAGGACGGCGAGACCGAGGACTCCCTGCACGAGCGCATCAAGGTGGTGGAGCGCCGCCTGCTGGTTTCGACGCTGTCCTCCCTGGCCGCGGAGCACAAACCCGCCTGACCTGCCCGCCCCCCATCTGACTCGCAGCAGGGGCCGTTTTGAGGGCCCAAAACGGCCCCTGCTGCTAGTTAGTTGGGCAGACGTGCAAGGGTCTGTGGATAACTCCCCGACAACATCCTCGGCTTTGCGACGATAGGGCGATGAAGACACCCCGGCCCCTTCCGGCGCAGCTCGGCTCGGCGCCGTTCACTGTCCAAGAGGCAGCCGACGCCGGGGTGAGCCGACGCAGGCTCCAGCATCTCTCCCTGTGCATTCCGAGCCGCGGGATCCGGTTTCCATCAGGACGTCCTGCCGAACTGAAGCTCCAAGCCCGGCCTCTCGCTCTCATTACGCGATTCTCTGCGGTCTCCCACGCGACCGCGTTCCTGTTCTGGGAGTTTCCCGGCTTCCTGCCGGGATCCCATACCCCGGGCGTCCACATTTCCCGGCCGGACACGATGGCCATACCGCGGCGCAGGGGAGTGACTGGTCACGTCGGGCAATTCTTCGCCGACGAGATCACCACCGTCGACGGCGTATTCGTCACCACGCGGACCCGGACGTGGCTGGACTGCGCCCGGAAGATGAGCATCGATGAGCTGACCGTGGTGGCTGACCACCTGTTGCGCCACCCGCGCCCCGCATTTGAAAACCGGACGGAGCCCTATGCCAGCCTCGGGGAACTCACCGAGATGCTGGACCGGCACAAGGGTACGCCCGGCATCCGGAAGGCGCGGCTCGCCTTGGAACAGGCCCGGATCGGTGCAGATTCGGCGCAGGAGACGCGGCTCCGGCTTGCGCTATGCCGTGCGGGACTACCCGAGCCCGTACTGAACGTGGCCACGGTCCTGCGCTCTGGCGTCGTGCGTCAACCCGATCTTGCCTATCCGGAGCACGGGGTTGCAGTGGAGTACGAGGGGAGCGGGCACTCCGAGCCGGCCCAGGTCGTCCGCGACATCGCCCGGGAAGAGGACTTCAGCGGCGCTGGCTGGATCCTGGTCCGGATCTCGAGGCGGCACATGGAGAACGACGCCCGGGCCGCGGTTGCCAAAGTCCGCGCCGCGCTCGCCAGCCGCGGGTGGGAACCCAACTAGCTAGCAGCAGGGGCCGTTTTGAGCCCCCAAAACGGCCCCTGCTGCGAGTCAGTTGGGTGGGCCGGGGTGGCGGGGGCTACTCGAGCCGGCGCTGCCTGGTTTCGGGGGAGAAGAACGCCATCCACAGCACGGAGAGCAGCACCAGGGCGCCGGCCAGGGCGAACGACGTCGCGAGGCCCAGTTCCGGCCACAGCACGGCGGCGAAGATCAGCGGGCCGAAGCCTGCGCCGAGCCGGGAAAATGTCGAGGCCCAGCCGAAGCCCGAGCCGCGCAGCTCGGTCGGGTAGAGCTCGGAGACGTAGGCGTACAGGACCGGGATGGCAACCTGCACCACAAAGCCGAACATGAGCAGCCAGAACACAGCCGCCGTCGGGATGTCCACCACGATCGCCACAATCACGAGGGTCAGCGCGGACAGCGGGCCCGTGACGGCCAGAATCCATTTCCGGCCCACCCGTTCCACGAGCAGCGCCGCCACCACGACGCCCAGGAGCCCGACGGCGGCCATGGAAGCGGTCGTGAGGAAGGCCTTGTACTCCTCGAATCCGGCGCCGATCAGGATCCGGGGCATCCAGGTCAGCGACAGGTAATAGACCAGCAGGATGCTGAAAAACAGGGACCAGGCCGCCGTCGTGATCTTCCAGTTGAACTGCCACAGCAGGCGCAGCTGGGTCCAGGCGCTGCCTGCGGAGAGCCGGGGAGCGTCCTGCGGATCGGGCAGGCTGTAGACCCGGGGCTCGGCGCCGGTGGCCTCGACCAGGCTGTCGATCACCTTCGCGGCCTCGTCCCGGCGGCCTTTGCGGATGAGGAACAGGGGGGACTCGGGGACACTGCGCCGGATCCAGAACACGAGCAGCGCCGGCAGCACCATCACCAACATGGTCAGGCGCCAATCGGCGAACGCCGCCACGAGGCCCGCGGAAACGAAACCGCACAGGGCAGCGCCGACCGGCCACCAGCCGTCCATCGCGGTAAGGACCTTGCCGCGCTGTTTGCGGGGAGTGAACTCGCCCACGAGCGCATAGTCCACGGGAATACAGCCGCCCAGGCCGAAGCCGGCCAGGAAGCGGAACACCACGAACCACAGGTAGTCCGGGGAGAACGCGCCCAGAACCGTGAAGACGGAGAAGATCAGCAGGGTCGCGGTGAACGCCTTCTTGCGGCCGATGGTGTCCGCGACGGTGCCCCAGATAAACGCGCCCAGGGCCATGCCGATCAGGTTCGAGGCGCCGATCCAGGCGGCATCGCCCGCGCCCAGGGACCAGTGCTTGGACAGCAGCGGAATGAGGATGCCGTTGAGCGTCACGTCCCAGGCATCGAACATGAAGCCCAGGCCGCCGATCAGGAAGATCCGGCCCTGCACTTTCCAGCGCCACGGCAGTTCCTGGACCACCTGTTCGCCGCTGGGCACGGTGGTGTATGTATTCATCTCAGCCTCCTGTGAAAACTCTACGGTGCACTTCGCGCCCGCGGCGGGCTTCACACTGCGGCGCGCAGGAAGGGCCGGCGCCGCGACGCGATAAACTGGCCCCATCCCCACCACCCGCGGCCCCGCCGCGATATAAGACGGAGACTTTTGTGAGCTTCACGCAGCTTGACCGTGTATCCATCGACCGTGTCCCGATCCGCCGGGCGCTGATTTCGGTCTACGACAAGACCGGTCTGGAGGAGCTCGCCCGGGGCCTGCACGCGGCAGGCGTCAAAATCGTCTCCACAGGCTCCACCGCCAAGAAGATCGCCGCCGCCGGCATCCCGGTGCAGGAAGTCGAGGAAGTCACCGGCTCCCCGGAAATGCTCGACGGCCGCGTCAAGACCCTCCACCCGCGCGTGCACGGCGGCATCCTCGCGGACCGCCGCGTTCCGGCGCACATGCAGACCCTCGCGGACATGGAGATCGAGCCGTTCGACCTCGTCGTCGTGAACCTCTACCCCTTCGTGGAGACCGTGAAGTCCGGCGCCGCGCAGGACGACGTCGTCGAGCAGATCGACATCGGCGGCCCGGCGATGGTGCGCTCCGCCGCGAAGAACCACGCCGCCGTCGCGATCGTGGTCGATCCCTCCTCCTACGGTTCCGTGGTGGAGGCGGCTGCATCCGGCGGCTTTGACCTGAAGACCCGGCGCCGGCTCGCCGCGAAGGCCTTCGCGCACACCGCCAGCTACGACACCGCCGTGGCCACCTGGACGGCGAGCCAGTTCCTCGATGAGGACGGTGACGGCCTGATCGACTGGCCCGCCTACGCAGGCCTCGCCCTGGAACGCTCCGAGGTCCTCCGCTACGGCGAAAACCCGCACCAGCAGGCCGCGCTCTACGTGGACCGGGCCGCCCCGGCCGGCATCGCGCAGGCGGACCAGCTGCACGGCAAGGCCATGAGCTACAACAACTTCGTCGACGCGGACGCCGCCCTGCGCGCCGCGTTCGACTTCGCCGGGCCCGCCGTTGCCATCATCAAGCACGCGAACCCCTGCGGCGTGGCCGTCGGGTCCGCCTCCGCGGCCGACCCGATCGCCGACGCGCACGCCAAGGCCCACGCCTGCGATCCGGTCTCGGCGTTCGGCGGCGTCATCGCGGCCAACCGGACGGTCACCGCCGGCATGGCCAGGACCGTGGCGGACATCTTCACTGAGGTTGTCATTGCGCCGGGCTTCGACGACGAGGCCGTGGAGATCCTGGCCAAGAAAAAGAACATCCGCCTCCTGGCCCTGCCCGAGGGCTACGGCCGCTACCCGACTGAGTTCCGCCAGGTCTCCGGCGGCATGCTGGTCCAGGCCACGGACAAGGTCGACGCCGAGGGCGACAACCCGGCCAACTGGACCCTCGCCGCCGGTGAGGCCGCCGATGCCGCGACGATGGCGGATCTGGCCTTCGCCTGGACCGCGTGCCGCGCGGCGAAGTCCAACGCGATTCTGTTGGCCGCCGACGGTGCCGCCGTCGGCATCGGCATGGGCCAGGTCAACCGGATCGACTCCTGCAAGCTCGCCGTCGAGCGGGCCAACTCGCTTGGTGTGAGCGTGAGCTCCGAGGTTGAGGGCGCCGGCGGTGCCTCGAACGCCGACGCTGTTGGAGCCCCCGAGCGTGCCCGCGGCGCCGTGGCGGCGTCGGACGCGTTCTTCCCGTTCGCCGACGGCCTGCAGATCCTGATCGACGCCGGCGTCCGGGCCGTGGTCCAGCCCGGCGGTTCGGTCCGGGACGAGGAAGTCATCGCCGCAGCCAACGCAGCCGGCATCACCATGTACTTCACGGGCGCGCGGCACTTCTTCCACTAAGCCGCACGGCTAACGCGGACGACGGTATTCCGAACCCCTGGTTCCACCAAAGGACATGCTCATTCTTGCCGCGGGACATGCTCATTTTTCGGGACAAGGAGTGGACATTTGGGGGATATGTCCATTTTCTGGCCTGCGCGGAGGGCATGTCCCGTGGACTTAGACGCATGCCGGGCCACTGCAGGGACATGCTCATTCTTCGTGCCCCGGGCGGGCCGGCGGCCGGTCAGGAGTGCGTGGTCATTTCCTGCCGGGGGCTTGACCTGGTGGGCCGGCCGGGGGACATGCTCATTCGTGCCGCGGGACATGCTCATTTTTCGCGGCAAGGAGTGGACATGTGGGGGATATGTCCATTCTCTGGCCTGTCGGGAGGGCATGTCCCGTGAGCTCGGATGCGGGCGGGCCGCCGTCGCGCGTCAATGCCAACGCGAGGCCACCGGGAGCCCTCCCCGCTTCTGGAGATGGGCAACAAGTGACCCCGCGCCGGGGTACAGGAAGCTTGGGGTGCAGAAAGCCGGGGGTACAGGAAGTTTGGGGTACATGAATCCGGGGTCGACAGGGCTGTGCTGCATGCACTTGGGCTGCACGCACCCGGTAGATGCGGGCCTGAAGGGCACGAGCCCGGGATCAGCCAGGCTCGTGCCCTTCCGGTCAGGAAGCCGCGGCGGTGCTGTACTCCTGCTGGATGACTGAGCCCCAGTACGGGCCGTACATGGTGGTGGAGTTGCTGCCGTAGCCGTAGCTGTTGATCGAGTTCTGGTAGCCGGACGCGCTGGTGCCGATGAACCACGGGCCGCCTGAGGAGCCGCCGGTCATGTTGCACGGGATGCCCTGGGTGTTGAACTGCGGGTTGTAGGGGTCGTTCGTTGCGGTGCCGGAGCAGCTCTTCAGGGACTCGCCGTTGAAGGGTGACGCCGCCGGGTAGCCGAAGGACTTGTAGCTCAGGCCGCGGGCCGCGTTGAACTGCAGGCCGGAGGCGCCCACGACGTCGGACAGATACTGGCCGTTGAGCGTCGACATTACGGCGAAACCGGTGTCGTACGTCATGTCGCCGGAGGAGCTCCACTGGGTCGGCGCGTAGAGCGCCTTGGCGGTCCACTTCCCGTACGGGGCGGAGCCGTTCAGGTAGGCCGGGACAAACGTGAACTTGGTGGCGAAGGCGCCCGGGCCCTCATTGACGCAGTGGCCGGCCGTGACGACCGTGCTCTTGTTACCGGCGGAAACCGAGTTGCCCGAGCACACGTAGTTGGTCCCGCCCAGGGTGAAGAAGACCTTGCCGATGTGCGGGACGGGGGACTCGCTGGCATTTGCCTTCGTCTGGACCGCCGGGGCCTGCGTCGCGGCCTGCGCCGGGGACTGCTGCGCCTTGGACTGCTCCTTCGGTGCGGTGGCCTCGACCGTGCTCGGGGCGGCACCCTCCAGCAGTGCCGCCGCGCGCTTGGAGGACTTGCCGCGTTGGATGGCCTTGGCCGCCAGGACGTCGCCGGGGACCGCGCTGCGCATCCGCTCCTCGGTCCAGTAGTCCGCCGCACCGGCCAGGGCCAGCAGGGCCGCGGCCGACAGGGCGAGGAGGCTGGTGGCCAGAGTCTTGGGTGTTCTCATGGTGTCCTAACCGGTGGAAAGCGGTGCGGCCACGGATGGTGGCCGGTGTGACGGGAACGAAGCTACGGTGGTTTGACTAATCTGTAAAGTTAATTGTCAAATTCTGTCAACTACTCGCGGAGCCCTCGCGAACGCCTCGCGAGGGCGTCACGGATCCACCCGCGTCCGACGCCGGTAGGCGCCAACGGGGGCACCTCAGGTAAGTTAGGGGTGTTGAGATAACACAAGATTCCGGAAATACCCAGACCTTCAGGGAGACGCCCGAGCAATGGCAAAGATTATCTATACCCACACCGACGAAGCGCCGATGCTGGCCACCTATTCGTTCTTGCCGATTGTTGAGGCATTCGCCTCCACGGCCGGTGTGGAAGTGGAGACCCGCGACATTTCGCTGGCCGGCCGCATCATCTCCGCATTCGGCGACTACCTCACCGAAGAGCAGCGTGTCAGCGATGCCCTGGCTGAGCTTGGCGCCCTCGCCAAGAGGCGCGAAGCCAACATCATCAAGCTGCCCAACATCAGCGCCTCCGTGCCCCAGCTGAAGGCCGCAATCGCGGAACTGCAGGGCCACGGCTACGCGCTGCCGGACTACCCGGACAACCCGTCCTCGGACGAGGAAACGGACATCCGGTCCCGCTACGACAAGATCAAGGGTTCCGCCGTCAACCCGGTGCTGCGTGAAGGCAACTCCGACCGCCGCGCGCCACTTTCGGTCAAGAACTACGCACGCCAGAACCCGCACAGCATGGGTGCCTGGAGCCCCGAGTCGAAGACCAACGTCGCGCACATGGACACCGATGACTTCCGCTCGAACGAGTTGTCCGTGGTCATCGACGCGGACACCAACATCAAGATCCAGCTGGTCAAGGAAGACGGCACTGTCAAGGTCCTCAAGCGTGCGTTCCCTGTCCTGGCGGGCGAGGTCATCGACGGCACCGTGATGCGCGCTGCCGCCCTGGACGCGTTCCTTGCCGCCCAGGTTGCGCGGGCCAAGGAGGAGGGCGTGCTGTTCTCCGCCCACCTGAAGGCCACCATGATGAAGGTCTCGGATCCCATCATCTTCGGCCACGTCGTCAAGGCCTACTTCTCCGACCTCTTCGCCACCTACGGCGAGCAGATCGCTGCCGCAGGCCTGAGCCCGAACAACGGACTCGCCTCCATCCTGAACGGCCTCGAGGAGCTTCCCGAGGAAATCCGCGGCGACGTCCAGAGCGCCATCCAGAAGGGCCTCAACGAAGGCCCCGAACTCGCCATGGTCGACTCCGACAAGGGCATCACCAACCTGCACGTGCCCTCCGACGTGATCGTCGACGCCTCGATGCCCGCCATGATCCGCAGCTCCGGCCACATGTGGGGCCGCGACGGCCAGGAAGCCGACACCCTCGCCGTGCTCCCGGACAGCAGCTACGCCGGCATCTACCAGGTTGTCATCGACGACTGCCGTGCCCACGGCGCCTTCGACCCGACCACCATGGGCACGGTGCCGAACGTCGGGCTCATGGCCCAGGCCGCCGAGGAGTACGGCAGCCATGACAAGACCTTCGAGATCCAGTCCGCCGGCACCGTCCAGATTGTCGACGACGCCGGCACCGTGCTGATCGAGCACCAGGTCGCCCCCGGCGACATCTGGCGCGCCTGCCAGACCAAGGACGTGCCGATCCGCGACTGGGTCAAGCTGGCCGTCACACGCGCCCGCGCCTCCGCCATGCCGGCTGTCTTCTGGCTGGACAAGGGCCGCGCCCACGACGCCCGGATGATCGCCAAGGTCGAGGAATACCTCCAGGAACACGACACCGAGGGCCTGCAGATCGCCATCATGTCCCCGGACAAGGCCACCGCCTTCACGCTGGACCGGCTGCGCAAGGGCGAGGACACGATCTCGGTGACCGGCAACGTGCTCCGCGACTACCTCACGGACCTGTTCCCGATCCTGGAACTGGGCACCAGCGCCAAGATGCTCTCCGTGGTTCCGCTGATCAACGGCGGCGGACTCTTCGAGACCGGCGCCGGCGGCTCCGCCCCGAAGCACGTCCAGCAGCTGCTTAAGGAAAACCACCTGCGCTGGGACAGCCTGGGTGAATTCCTCGCCCTGGCCGTGAGCTTCGAACACCTCGCCACCAGCACGGGCAACGCCCGCGCCCAGGTCCTGGCCGACACCCTGGACCGCGCCACCGGCACGTTCCTGCTCGAGAACAAGTCCCCCAAGCGCAAGGCCGGCGAGCTCGACAACCGCGGAAGCCACTTCTATCTGGCCAAGTTCTGGGCCCAGGAGCTGGCACGCCAGACGGACGACGCCGAACTGGCCGCCGCTTTCGCTGCGGTCTCCGGCGCGCTGGACTCAAACGAGGAGACCATCGTCGGCGAGCTTCTGGCCGTGCAGGGCTCCCCGGTCGACATCGGAGGCTACTACCGCCCCGACGAGGCCAAGGTCACCGCCGTCATGCGCCCCTCGGCGAAGTTCAGCGAAGTGCTGTCCATGCTCGGCTAATGCCTGAACAGACCGTGTGAGTGCCCAAACGGCGCACCGTGGATCTAAAGCAACGCGGGGTCACTTCGGCCCAATCCGCACCTGGGATTGGGTCAGAGGGACCCTGCGTTGCTGTTTAACGTCGCGGCGGCCCTCAGCCTTTGCCTTTGGGCTTTGGCTTGTCGGCCTTGCCCGGGGCCGGAGCCGGGGCGGGGGCGACGACGGCGGGCGCCGGTGTCGGCTCCGGGGCCGCGGCGGACGCCGCCTGGGCAGCTGCTGCTGCTTGCGCTGCGGCCTCCTGCTGGGCCGCAGCCTGTTGCGCGGCGGCCTTGGCGGCATCGGCTGCAGCTTGTTTGGCCGTGAGGTCGGCGCGGACGGCGTCGATGGACGTTTTGATGCTCTGGTGGCGTTTGAACGACACCTCCCCGCGGGCCGCGGCGTCGTCCAGCTTGGTGACGAGCTCATCGAGCAGTTTCAAGGACCCGGGGGAGTCGTCGGCAGCCGCGGCCTCTGTAACGGCGAGGACCTGTGACTGGAGTTCCTTGGCCGCGTCATTGCCGAGTTCGGGCGATGCCGGGGCGCAACCGGCAAGGGCACCGGCCAGCAGGCCTGCGGTGAGGAGGAAGGCCGGGAGACCGCGCGCCGGGCGGCAGCCGGGCGTGGCGAAAGGCCGGGGGATGCTGCGGCTCATGGCTTGACGCTCTCCTGCAGTTGTTTCAGGTGGTCGCCGAGGGTGCCCGTGACGGCCGGGTAGGAGACCACCGCGGAAGCTTTCGGGGCCGCGACCGCGACGACGACCGCGGCGGCCGCTGCCAGGATAACGACGACGGCGAGCACCACCGCGATCCGGGCGCGCCGTCCGGCCGTCCGGAAACGTGCCACCTGGCGGGACGCAAAGCCGCCCCTTCCGGGATGGCGCGCCGCGGCGCCGCCGGGAGAACCTGCCGGAGAAGCGCCGGGAGCATCGCCAGCAGTGAGCACATGCAGGCGGCGGGTACCGGCGTCGGAGCCGGGCAGCAGCGGCGGCCGGGCGGGCGGGGCGGGCAGCCCGCGCGTGCGCTGTTCGGCCAGGACGCCAGGAAGCGACTCTGGTGACACGAGTGCCTGGCGCAGGGCCACTTCGAGGTCCGCGGCAGCCGGGCGGTCCAGGGGGTCCGGCGCGGTCACGGCCCGGATCAGGTGCGCCCATTCGGCCGGCACATGGGCCGGGATTGCCGGGGGCCGGTGCAGCCGGGCGACCGCCGATTCCATGGGACTGCCCGGGTACTCCACCTCTGCCTTGATACATTCGAGCAGCACCAGCCCCAGCGAGTAGATGTCGCTGGCAGGACCAAGGTCGGCGCCCCGGGCCTGTTCCGGACTCAGGTAGGCGGCGGTCCCCACCATGGTGCCTGTGGCGGTTAGGCGTGCCCCGTCGATGATCCGGGCGATGCCGAAGTCGGTGAGTTTTGGCCGCAGCGGCTCGCCGGGCCGTACCTGCACCAGCAGGATATTGGCCGGTTTGATGTCACGGTGGACGATGCCCAGGCCATGCACGTACGCCAGGGCATCTGCAACGCCCGCACCGATGACGGCAAGTTCGTCAAACGGCACCGGACTGTGGCGGATCCTGGTCCGCAGGTCCTGGCCGTCCACCAGTTCCATGGTCAGGAACGGCCGCGGTTCCTGGGGGACCCGGGTGTCCGTCCCGGCGTCGAAAAGAGTTACAAGACTTGGGTGGTTCAAGGTGGCCAGAAGCTCAATTTCGGCTTCCTGGCGCCGCAGCTCGTCCGGGTCGGCCGACTGCGGCGCAAAGAGCTTAAGCGCCACGTCCCGGCCCAGGTTAAGGTCCTTGGCGGTGTAGACCGACGCCATGCCGCCCCGGCCGATTACTTCTCCCAATCGGTAGCGGCCGCCCAAGGGCTCGGCCGCGATGCTATTGGTCGAACTGTCCACGATCTCCCCATCCCCTACCACTGCGCCACGGCGGCGCTAGTAAAGAATAATACGGGGACGGGTATTTGCGGCCATCACGTGCGGCCTGAGCCGGCGGCACATCGTGCCGCGCGTTCTGATCCGGCCCTGCGGACCGCCCTGCGGACCTTCCAGCCGACCGGCCTGCGGCCGCGCATCATGCGGACCGGCCTGCGGACGGTCTTGCGCCGGTCCTGCGCCTGCCCTGCCGACCGTCCTGCGACGAAACGGACGGGCCCTCCGCCGGAGCCAATGAACGCCGTTGAGTCCCCCAGCGGACCCAACGACTTCGCTCCGGCGGTCTCGGGACCTCGACCGGGCACGTGGCTACTACGGCGGATGGTCCTTTGACGCGGAGGGATCCGGATTGTCCGGCCGAGGCGGCCCTGAGACCAGCCCTGGAATCACGGAAGGGGGACGTGGCGGTGCTGCATGACTCAGCCCGTTGGCAAGTGGGGTGCCGGAAATCCGCCGGCGAGCGGTCGTGTCCATGGGGAGATCTCCTGAATGACTGTCAGCGGGCGCTCAAGGCAGCCCGATGGGCCGTGCTCTGGGGAAGCAGAGACGGCTTGACTAGTCAGGAGAGGAGCCGGGGTCAGCGGCTAGGGCAGCAGGCTGGTGTTGGAGGGGACCACGGATCGGGTCTGCATCTGCCGTTGGGACGTAGAAGTACATGCTGGGCATCCAGGCGGCTGTCCCTGTGGGGCCGTTGGAGGAGTGCCCGCTTCCTGACCCGGAGCCGGGCGCCGGCGGCAGGGCATCGGGTGCAGGCAGGCCGGTGCCACCGTGCCACGGGTTGGGCCGCCCGTTGCCGCCTGGTGCGGGTGTGCCTCCGCTGCCAGGGGCAGGGGGAGCCGGCGGCGCTGCAGCGCCGGGCGCGGGTGGAGTCTCGGGCACGAGCACAGCCGACACCGACGGCGCGTAGTAACTCCGGCGCAGGGCCATGGATGCGAATTCAGCCAATCGCCCGGCCAGGCCGAGTTGCTCGGCTGTCCCCGGAACCGCGGCGTTCCCGGTACCCGGAACCGCTCCGGGTGCCACCACCTGGGCGGTGGTTGATGTCGTTGCGGCGGAACCAGGGGAAGAAACCATGGGCACTGCTGCAAGGCCGCCCGGGATCGGGACAGCCGGTAGCGCAGTTCCGGGGTCCGGGACTTGAACGGAGGTATCCGCAGGTGAGGGCGTGGGAACCGCAGGGTCCGGGGCCGGCAGCACAGCAACTGCGGGATCCGGGACCGGGACGGCATCGGCGGGGACGGGGGCGGGGACTGAGGGGTCGACGGCGGGAAGGGCCGGGTCGGGGACAGGCGCGGGATCCACGACCGGCAGCGACGGGTCCGAAACAGGCGGGGGGTCGGAAACAGGCACCGCCGGCGCGTCAACGGTCGCGGCCGGATCGCCGGAGCCGGGGACGTCCGCGGCGGGAAGGGACGGCAGCGGGTCAAGAACCGTAACGACGGCAGCCGGCGCGGCAGGGGCGGTCTCGGCGGTCACCGGCGTCGGGGCCGGTACTGCCGCGGCAGCCCACTGTGTTTCCTCGGGTGCGAGGCCGGCAGCCGCCGTCGGCGTGAAAACCGGCATGTCGTCGAGGTCTGTGCCCGTGGCCGCCACGGCCTCGGCGGCCTCGTCTGACGGCGCTGGGGTGGCAGTGGAGTCGTCCGCGTAGGCAGAGCCAGCGGAGAGGACCAGCCACGCGGCGCCGGCGACGCCGGCTAAAAGGATGCGGCGCAGCGGGGTGGGGCGGAGCACGCGCGAGCGTGTTGTTGGCTGTTCCATGCGCGCACCCCCGTCCCGGACGAATCGACGATTGCCTTCAGGGTAAGGCCGCCCTTGCGGGCTCGTCCAGAGCGGACCGTAAACTGTGGCGGATCCGAGACCCGCCCGCGCGGGCTCAGCGGGCGTCGTTCGGGTAGATCACACCCAGCTGAGCGCGGACGCCGTCGAACAACCGCATGGTGTTCAGGGAGTCCTCCAGCGGCATGACAGGACTCTCGGTGAGGCCCTGCTGGATGCAGCGTGTCACCTCGCGGAGCTCGTAGCTGTAACCCCTGCCGACGACGGTGAAGTGCTCCCTGCGCGGTTCGTCAAAACCGATCCTGACCTGGAGTTCCTTCGGATTGTTGATCGACCCTGTGGTCTGCATGAATCCCAGGCTTCCGGCCACGGTCGCCGTTCGGGGCCCGTGCGCCAGCAACGAGGAGGTCAGCTGGGCCTGTGCGCCATGGTGATATCCGAGCGTCAACGCATTCTGGGCGTCCACACCGTCGTCGTTGAGCCAGCCGGTGGCACTGACCGTTTGCGGGAATCCCAAAGTGCCGAGGGCCCACAGCAGCGGATAGACGCTCAGGTCCAGTAGGGCGCCGCCGCCGTCCTTCGGAGCCCAAAGCCGCGACGTGGGCGAGTACGGGGCCGGAAAGCCGAGGTCGGCGCCGACCCACTTCACCTCGCCGATTTCGCCCGAGGCGGCGATCTCGAAGGCCCGCACCATGCTGGGCAGGAAGCGGCTCCACATCGCCTCCATCAGGAACAAGCCCTTGGTTCGGGCCAGCGCCACGAGCTCGGATGCTTCCCGGGCGTTGACGGTGAGGGCTTTTTCGCAGAGAACATGCTTGCCGGCGGACAGGGCCGCCATCGCGATGTGGTGATGATGGGCGTGGGGGGTTGCGACATACACGACGTCCACGGCGTCGTCAGCGAGCAGGCGCTCATAACCCGCTCGCCCGGCGTCGTCCCCGTAGGCCCTGGCAAAGCCGTAGTCGGACGCGAAGGCATCTGCGGCCGCCTGCGTGCGCGAGCTGACGGCGTGCAGTTCCGCGTCGGCCAGGAGCGTGAGGTCCCGGGTCACGGACGCAGCGATGCCGCCGGTGGCGACGACGCCCCAGCGCAGCCTGGCGCCGGTGGCTGAGCGGGGGTCCTGGTCCGGCTGGCTGAACAGCCACGGTTTCGCGATGGGGGCGGTCATGGAGCCATCTTCTCATCCGGCTGCGGGAGGGAATGGGTTTTGGGGACGGGATCTGCGGGAGGGATTAGGTTTCGGGGGCAACAGCTGAGGGAGGGTCCGGGAGGACCCTCCCTCAGCCGATGCAGCATCAGGCCAGCGGCTGGCCTACGCGGGCGAGCCGGCCGTCGCCCGGTCCCTGGCTGCTTCCTCCGTGAGGCGGCCCTGCTGGAGGCGGAAGCGGCGGTCCGTCTTGTTGGCCAGGGACCGGTCATGGGTGACGACGAGGATCGTGGTGTTGTGGTCCCGGCTGAGCGAGCTGAGCAGTTCGATGATGTGCTCGCCGGTCTGTTCGTCCAGGTTGCCGGTGGGCTCATCGGCCAGGATCAGTTTGGGCTCGTTGGCCAGTGCCCGGGCGATCGCCACGCGCTGCTGCTCGCCGCCGGAGAGCCGGTTGATGCGCCGCACGTGCTTCTCCGGGTCGAGCTGCACCTGTTCCAGCAGCTCCCGGGCACGTTCGAGCCGCGCCGCCTTGCGGATCCCGGCAAACTCCATCGGCAGCATCACGTTGTCCAGAGCGGAGAGGTTGGGGATCAGGTTGAACTGCTGGAACACGAAGCCGATGTCCCGGCGGCGGTACTGGGTCAGCTTGCCGTCCGGCATTCCGGCCAGGCTCACGCCGTCGACCAGCACGTCGCCGCTGGTGGGCTTGTCCAGTGCACCGAGCAGGGACAGCAGGGTGCTCTTGCCGCTGCCGCTCTTGCCCACGATCGAGGCCAGTGTGCCCTGTTCGAGTTCGAAGCTGACGTCGTTGACCGGTTTGATGGTTTTGTCACCGGTCTTGAAAACGCGGACCAGGTTTTTGACTTCGATCATGGCTACTCTCCTCGGAGGACTTCGATGGGGCGGATGCGGGCAGTGAGCAGGGCCGGGACGAGCGCCCCGATGATGGCGACGCCGAACACCGCGGCGATTCCGGCGGCAATGACGCCGGGGGAGGCGCTCGCCGTCACGGAGGTCAGCAGCTGGTTGGCGCCGCCGAAGGGGTTGCCGGCACCGCCGCCGGGGAAGCCGCCGCCGCCGAACCCGGAGCCTGGGCCGCGCTGGCCGGTGGTCGCCGCAGTGCCGGAAGAGGAGTTGGAACTGATGAGGGCGGTGGCTATGCCGCCGCTGGCAAGGGACGCGACGGCGGCGCCCACCACGCTGCCGAGGGCCACCAGCACGAGGGCCTCGAGCACGAACTGCAGGCCGATGGTGCGGTTGGGGGCGCCGATGGCCTTCAGCACGCCGATTTCACGGCGGCGCTCGCGGACCAGCATGACCATGATCAGCAGGATGATCAGGCCGGCGGTCCCCAGGGCTGCGACAAAGGCGATGAAGGAGATGTTCTTGACGCTGCCGAGTGAGCTGACGGCGGTCTGGAGGTTCCGCTGGCCCTGGGTGACATCGGCCTTGTCGGAGCCGAGGGCTGCCTGCAGGGCGGTCTTGGCGGCGTCGACGTTGTCCATGCTGTTCACGGTCACGATCATCGTGGACAGTTCATCGGGCAGCGCCGCAATGGTCTGGGCCGTCGGCAGGGTCACGTAAAGGGCGTTGTTGCCGAAGGCGGTGCCGGCGTCGAACAGGCCCGCGACGGTGAAGGTCTGGTCCTTGATGGTGAATGTCGAGCCCACGCTCAGCCCGTTCTTCTCGGCGAGCGTGGTTCCCAGCAGGGCGTTCGTGGACGCTGCGGTGTAGTCGCCCAGCCCCGTTCCCTGCGTCAGCTGCAGGGCCTTGCCCGTGGCGTCCACCTCGGCGCCGATGCCGGTGGCGGTGATGGGGAGGGAAAACGCAGGCGCCGCCTGGCCGGTGCCGCCGCTGGTTCCGCTATTGGAGCCGGTGCTGCCGGTGCTCCCGCTGCTGGAGCCGGTCGAGGCCTGGTTCCGGCTGCCGAGCGTGCCGGCGTCGATGGCGGCCGTGAGGCTCGTGGTCACGGCGGTGGCCGACTGCCCGCCGGGACCGCCCTGCCCGCCGGGACCGGCCTGCCCGGTCTGGGATGCGTTCGTCTGTGCGGCCGCTGCGCTGGCGTTGCGCAGGCGCAGCGCCTTGGTGCCGACAACGCTGCTGACGTTGGGCACCGCGGCCGCCGTGGCTGCCTGCGCCGCGGTCAGCGGCTCGCCGCCGCCTTCGAAGCCCTGGCCGCCGGCGGGGTTGACGGTGAGGACGGTGCCCACCGAGGCGTTCAGTTCGGCAACCTTGCCGGCCACCGCCTGGTTGGCGACCAGCATGGACAGGGCAAGGCCGATGGCCACGGCCAGGACGGCCACGACGGCGGCTGTCCTGACCTTGTTTCGAAAGGCGTTGCCTACACTCCGGGCAAGGACGCTCACGGTACTCCTAGGGATCTTGGGCCGGACGCGGAATGGCCGGCGGCTGCTCCCACAGTGGTACGTGCTGCTGTGCGGACCTCACAGCGAAGCTATGGATCCGCTGTGAAGGGCAGCAGCGGACGCCGGGCAGCAAAGAGCCCCGGTCCGCCAGGAGGCGGAGCCGGGGCTCTTCGAGGTGCTGCCCAGTCAGGCGCTGCCCGGTCAGGCGTTGCCTGAACAGGTGCTACTTGGTCAGCGGGCCGAGTACCGGATCGTTGACGTAGGCCGTCTTGACGTTGTCCTTGGTCACGATAACAGGCGTCAGCAGGTACGCCGGAACGGTCTTGACCGTGTTGTTGTAGGACTTGTCGTCGTTGATCTCAGGCTTCTTGCCTGCCTGGATGTCGTTGACCATGACGATCGAGTGCTCAACGAGCGCGCGGGTGTCCTTGTTGATGGTGGAGTACTGCTCGCCCGCCATGATGGACTTGACCGACTCAACCTCGGAGTCCTGCCCCGTGACAACCGGGATCGGCTTGCCGGCGGCCTTGACGGAGGTGATGATTGCGCGGCCCAGGGTGTCGTTCGGGGAGAGCACACCGTCAAGCGTGGCGCTGCCGTAAGTTCCGGCGAGCAGGGTGTCCATGCGCTTCTGGGCGTTCTCTGCCTTCCAGCCCTGGGTAACAGCCTGCTCGAACGTCTTCTGGCCGGAGAGCACCTTGAGCGTGCCGTCGTCGATCTTCGGCTGAAGAATGCTCATGGCACCGTTGAAGAAGACCTTCGCGTTGGCGTCGTCCGGGGAACCGGCGAACAGCTCGACGTTGTACGGACCGGTGGGCTTCTTGGCCTTCATGCCGTCCAGCAGGGCCTGGCCCTGGAGCACGCCGACCTTGAAGTTGTCGTAGGCCACGTAGTAGTCCACGTTGTCCGTGTTCAGCAGCAGACGGTCGTACGCGATGATGGTCGCGCCGGCGTCCTTGGCCTGCTTGAGCTGGGTGCCCAGCTGGGCGCCGTCGATGGCACCGACGATGATGAGCTTGTCACCCTTGGTGACCATGGCACTGATCTGGTTCTGCTGTTCCGATACGCCACCGTTGGCGAACTGCACGTCAGGCTTGTAGCCGGCCGCAGTGAGATCGTCGTTGAACAGCTTCTCCGCCAGGACCCAGTTTTCACTGGTCTTCTGGGGGAGCGCGACGCCGATTGCGGAACCCTTCGGGAACGCCTCGCCGCCAGTGCTGGATCCCCCGGAAGTTCCGGTGTCGGCGCGGCCGCAGGCTGTCAGCGCCAGTGCCGCAATTGCAGCGATTGCTGCTGCCTTTCCTGCTTTACCAATCATTTGCATTGCTTGGTTCACTTTCTTTAGGTGGTGTGCGGAGAATCAGGGAATCTTGGGACCAAGGGAACCGCTCAGGCGCCCTTGGAAATGGTTTCCTTGGTGGAGGTAACCTCGTCGGGCTGGAGCTCGCTTCCGCGGCTGAAGTTCTTCATCATCATCCCGATGATCGACTTCTTCCCCTGCGTCTTGTTGTAGACGTCGAAGGCAACGGCGATCAGCAGCACGAGGCCCTTGATGATCTGGGTCAGGTCGGCGCCCACGCCGAGGAGCTGCAGGCCGTTGTTCAGCACGGCCATGACAAGGCCACCGACGATCGAGCCGATCACGGTGCCCACGCCGCCGGTCACGGCGGCGCCGCCGATGAACACAGCCGCGATGGCATCCAGTTCCCAGCCGACGCCGTCGAACGGGCCGGAGGCGGTGGAGCGGCCGACGAAGATCATGCCGGCGAGGCCGGCCAGGATCGACATGTTCATCATGACCATGAAGTTGACCTTCTTGGACTGGACACCGGAGAGCTCAGCAGCGTGCCGGTTGCCACCCACAGCGTAGATGTGGCGGCCGATGACGGTCTTGGAGGAAACGAAGCCGTAGATAAGGACCAGGACCGCGAGGATCAGCCCGGGAATCGGGAAGGACGTGCCCCGGCGGCCCGTAGCGAACAGGTACGTGGCGTAGAGGATCGCGGCGGAGACCAGGACCAGTTTGGTGACGGTGACCCAGACCTCGGGGACCTCGGCGCCCAGGGCCTTGGCGTTGCGGCGGGAGCGGACCTCGCTGAAGATCACGAACGCCACACCGGCCAGGCCAAGGAGCAGTGTCAGGTTGTTGTACCCGGTATTGGGGCCGAATTCGGGCAGGTAACCGGAACCAATGTACTGGAAGTCGGTCGGGACCGGGATGGTGTTGGACTTGCCGACGAACTGGTTGAAGCCGCGGAAGAGCAACATGCCTGCCAGCGTCACGATGAACGCCGGGATGCCGACATAGGCGGTCCAGAATCCTTGCCAAGCCCCGATCAGGGCCCCGAGGAGCAGCCCGAACAGGATGCCCAGGTACCAGGGGATACCCCAGTCGCGGATCATGAGGGCGACGCTGACGCCTACGAAGGCCGCAACTGAGCCGACGGAGAGGTCAATGTGGCCTGCAATGATCACCAGGACCATGCCGATGGCGAGGATCAGGATGTAGGAGTTGCCGTTGAAGAGGTTGATGACGTTGCCGGGGGTGAGCGTGCGGCCCTCTGTGAAAATCTGGAAGAAGATGATCAGCGCAACCAGGGCGAAGATCATGCCGAATTGACGGGTGTTGCCGCCAAAGAGCTTCTTGAGCGCGTTCATTTTTTCAGTCCTTGTTTTCCGTCAGTGATCGGAGTGTTCTGGATGGTCCCAGAGGGTCAGGCGGTCTTGCGGGCGGAAGTCATCAGTTTCATGAGGCTTTCCTGGCTGGCTTCGTCCTTGTTCAGCACGCCGGTGATGGCGCCCTCGAATATCGTGTAGATGCGGTCCGAGAGGCCAAGCAGCTCCGGGAGTTCCGAGGAAATGACGATGACGCCCTTCCCCTGGTTGGCGAGCTGCTGGATGATGCCGTAGATCTCGTACTTGGCGCCGACGTCGATCCCGCGGGTGGGTTCGTCCAGGATCAGCAGGTCCGGATCCGTGAACATCCACTTCGCCAGCACCACCTTCTGCTGGTTGCCGCCGGAGAGCTTGGCCACTCCTTCCTCAACGGACGGCGCCTTGGTCCGCAGCGACTTGCGGTACTGCTCGGCGACGATGAACTCCTGGTTTGCATCCACCACGTTGTGCTTGCTGATCTTCTTCAGGTTCGCGGAGACCGTGGTGGCCTTGATGTCGTCCAGCAGGTTCAGGCCCAGGGACTTGCGGTCCTCCGTGACATAGCCGAGCCCGGCGTCGATCGCCTGCTTGACGTTCTTCAGGTGGAGTTCCTTGCCGTCTTTATGCACCTCGCCGGAAATGAAGCGGCCGTAGGAGCGGCCGAAGACCGACCGGGCAAGTTCCGTGCGCCCGGCGCCCATGAGGCCGGCGAAACCGACGATCTCGCCGCGGCGGACGAAGAAGTTGGAGTTCTTGCACACCAGGCGGTCCTGGATCTGCGGGTGCCCGACCGTCCAGTTCTTCACTTCGAAGAACACGTCGCCGATCTTCGGCTCGTGGTCGGGGAACCGGGATTCCAGGGTCCGGCCCACCATGCCCTTGATGATGCGGTCCTCGTCGACGCCGTCGGCCTTGACGTCGAGGGTTTCGATCGACTTGCCGTCGCGGATGATCGTGATCTCATCCGCGATCTGTTCGATCTCGTTGAGCTTGTGGGAAATGATGATGGAGGTGATGCCGCGGCCCTTCAGGCCGAGCATCAGGTCCAGGAGGTGCTGGGAGTCCGATTCGTTAAGGGCGGCCGTGGGCTCGTCCAGGATCAGGAGCTTCACCGACTTGTTCAGCGCCTTGGCGATTTCGACGAGCTGCTGCTTGCCGACGCCGATTTCCTTGACCGGGGTGTCCGGGTTTTCGCGCAGGCCGACGCGGGCCAGCAGTTCGGTGGAGCGGGTCCGGGCTTCGGCCCAGTCGATCACTCCGCGCTTTGTGGGCTCGTTGCCGAGGAAGATGTTCTCCATAATCGACAGTTCCGGAATGAGCGCGAGTTCCTGGTGGATGATCACGATTCCGGCGTGCTCGCTGGCACGGATGTCCTTGAACTCCTGGACTTCGTTCTGGTAGACGATGTCCCCGGTGTACGTGCCGAAGGGGTAAACGCCCGAGAGCACCTTCATCAGAGTGGACTTGCCGGCGCCGTTTTCACCGCAGATGGCGTGGATCTCGCCGGCCTTCACCCGCAGGCTCACATCGGCCAATGCTTTAACGCCGGGGAACTCTTTGGTGATGGAGCGCATCTCGAGGATTATCGGATCGCTGTGCGTGTTGAGGGACGTCATCTGCCCTTACGCCTCCAATGCATGACTTCGTTGTCCGCCCCTGCAAACCGCAGGGCCGTCTGATGGAAAAGTAAACTAGGTCACAGCCCTTGTCGTCAAGTCTTTAACGCAACGGGCTGGTAACGAAAACATTAACTCCGCCGGATTCCGGCATGTTGGAACACCAAAGCTGTGGCGCCGAGGGCTTCTGCGCGGTCTCCGAGTGAGGACATCGTGAGGGTGGTTGTCTCCCCGATGACCGGCACGGCATGGCGGACGAGGCCCCGACGGATGGGGTCCAGGAGCAGCTCCCCGAGCCCGGCGAGCGGACCGCCGACCACGATCACTTCGGGGTTGATCAGGTTCGCGACGTTGCCCAGGGCGCGGCCGACGGCCAGGCCGGCGTCGTCCACCACGCGCAGCGTCGCGGAGTCGCGTTCCTGGGCTTTCCGGACGATGTCCGCCGGGCTCAGCGGCTTGTCCTCGCCGCGGCTGAGGAGTTCGATCATGGTGGTGGTCGAGGCGATGGTTTCCAGGCAGCCGCGGTTTCCGCAGCGGCAGATCAGCCCGTGTTCATGGATGGTCGCATGGCCGATTTCACCGGTGATTCCGACGTTGCCGTAGTACGGGATGCCGTTGAGGATCAGCCCTGCGCCGATGCCCGAGCCGATCTTGAGGAACATCAGGTTACTGATGCCGCTGTGCGGGCCCCAGGTGACCTCGGACAGGGCGCCGAGATTGGCGTCGTTGTCGACAAAGACCGGCAGTTCCAGCGCTTGTTCGAGGCGGTGCAGAATGTTGATGCCCACCCATTCGGGCAGGATCGCGCCCTGCGCGACCGTCCCGGTGCGCCGGTCGATGGGCCCCGGAATGCCGACGCCGGCGCCTACCAGGGCGCTGCGTTCCACGCCGCTTTCGGCCAGCAGCCTGTCCAGCACGCCGACGGCGGCGGCGATGCCTTCCTCGGCATGGTGGCCCAGGGGCAGCAGGACCGATTCCTCGGCGATCACGTGGTAGCTCAGGGAGGCGAGCACCACCCGCAGGTGCCGCCGGCCGAAGTCGATCCCGACGGCGACTGCACCGTTGCTGTTAAGCCGGACGTTCAGGGCCCGCCGCCCGGAGCTTGTGATTGGCTCGGTCGAGGCAAGCCCGGCGTCCTGCATGATCTTGACAATGTTGGAGACCGTGGCCGTGGAGAGGCCGGTCTGCCGTGCCAGTTCCGCCTGGGTGGAAGGCCCGGCCAGGAGGCATTCGATGATCCGCTGCTGGTTCAGGTGCCGGAGCGCGGACTGCGATCCGGGGTTTTTGGTTCGGCTCCTCGTTGAGCGCGTTGGTGAGGGCATGCTATGAAGCGTGACGCATCCCGACCTTGTAGTCAAGAAGTTAACGCAACCGTTTGCCTTGCCGTGGGACACCTCCCGGGGACGTTCCGTCCCGCCGGAGCGTGGGGCGGGCCGAAATGCACCGGGGCTGCGGCAGGAACCGCCGCTACGCTGGAGGGGAGAGTCCGCAGCGTTCCTGCGGAGGTCCCGGAGATTTTTGAGGTGGTAATGGTGCTGCTGGCCCTCATGCAGGCGAATTCGGCTGTGCTGGATGTGCAGTCCAATTGCGACGCAGTGGACGACGCCGCGCGGACGGCTGCGGCCTCCGGTGCGCAGCTGCTGCTCACGCCGGAACTTTTCCCGGTGGGCTACGCCCCGCGCCGGCTCCGGGCGGGGCTTGACCCCGGCATGCTGCCCGCCCTCCGGCAGACCCTGGCCGGGATAGCGCGAAGGAACGGCATTGCGCTGGTCTACAGCCTCCCGGCAGTGACCGCGGAGGGGGACTGGCAGATCACGGCCACCCTCGTCGACGAAAGCGGGCACGAACTCCTCCATTACGCCAAGGTGCACCTCTTCGGCCCGGAAGAGCGGGCTGCCTTCGCGCCGGCCGGCGCGGCTCCCGCCGTCGTGGAGTTTCACGGCGTCAAGACATCCCTGGTGATTTGCTACGACATCGAGTTTCCCGAGTCCGCCCGGGCCGCGGCCCTGCGTGGTGCCGAGCTGCTGCTGGTCCCGACGGCACTCGCCGGCGGGTTCGACGCCGTGCCGCAGGTCCTGGTCCGGGCCCGGGCGCTCGAGAACCAGCTGACGGTCGCCTACGCCAACCACACCGGAACCGAGGACGGCAGCGACTTCCTCGGCGGCAGCGTCATCGCGGCTCCGGATGGATCCTTGCTGGCGGAGGCCGGCGCCGGGACGGAGCTCCTCTTTGCCGAGCTCCCGGAAGCCTCCCGGCCGGTGGCCGCCGAGGCCGTGGCTTATCTGCGGGACCGCCGCCCGGACGCCTACCGCTCCTGGGGCGGCTGAATCGGCTGCGGAGGGTGGAGCGGTTGGGGCGCGTGGGGCGATTCGGGCGCTTGGGGCGGCTGGACGGCGCCCGCTGCGGGCGGCAGATCCAGTTCGCCCGTGTACTGCAGGGCGATCCAGAATTCCGCGCGCGCCTGGGCCTGGTTGAGGTCGGTCCCCAGCAGCTCCCCGATGACGCCGATCTGCCGGCGGACGCTGTTGCGGTGCAGCCCGGTGACTTTCGCGGTGGAGTCCCAGCTGCCGTTCTCGCCCAGCCAGGCCCGGAGGATGCCGAGCAGGCTGTCCCGGCGTTCGGGCTCCAGGGCCAGGACGGGGTCCAGCAGTCTGGCGGCCAGCATGGCGCCGGCCTGGTTGCCCAGCAGCCCCGTCACGGACCACGTGACCTCATCGGCCCGGACGCTGCGGCCTGACGTCCGGACCCGGTTGCGCAGCGAGGAGGCGTGCCGGTACGCACCGGGCAGGCCGCCGAATTCGGTGCTGCTCCCGATCACCAGGCGCCAGCCGAGCCGTTCGACCTCGGCGAGGACGGCGTCGTCGACCTTCAGCCGGGTAATGGCTGCAAAGCCGTAGTCGGTGATTTCCACCAGCTTGGTGTCGAACAGCCGGCGCCATTCCAGCAGCTCGCGGACCGGCCCCTCGCCCGTGCGGCCGGTCTCGTGCGCGCCGTCGAGGCGGATGCCCTGCACCACGCGCAGCTGCCCGGACCGGGTGGAGGTGACGCTCTGGGCCAGCAGGTCCTTGAGCCCGTTCACATGGCGGGTCGAGCCCGACACCAGGGTCTCCGGGTGCAGCAGCAATGCGGTGGCGAGCTGGCTCGGGGCCAGCGATCCGCTGGTCCGCTGCCGGACCAGCAGCTCCAGGAGCCCGACGGCGGTCGAGACGACGCTGTTCTGGGCGGGCGCCAGCGGCTCATCCGTGCCCAGGACCAGGGCGCCGAGGTTGGCGTCCCGGGTGCTGCGCAGGGGATAGCCGAAGACCAGGGACGAGCCGGCGGTGTCGAACGAGTCCATTTCCACCCGGGGTCCGCTGCCGGAGAGCAGCCTGGCCAGCAGGGGCTGCAACGCCGCCGTGTCCATTCCCGTGGCGGCGGCCGCGGCGCCTGCCCCGCGGGCGCTGCCGCGGGCGCGCACCCGTCCGTCAGCCCCGACCAGCACCGCCCAGACGGGGACCCGCTGCACCAGGGCCGCCAGGAGTTCGTGCTCCGGGCGGGCGGACAGCACTGCCCGCATGAGCTGCCGGTTGGTATCGGCCAGTTGCCGGAACGTCCTGGCGCTGTCCGACTCGAGCAGCTGGGAGAACTCCACGCCTACCGCCGCGAAGGGGATGTTTCCGGGAATGGAGACAAGTGTCAGGTTATGCCGCCGGCAGGCCCGGACCACGGTGTCCGGAACGGCATCGAAGTAGGGTTCAAGGCCGAAGCCTAGGGCGCCGACGTGCGCCCGGACCAGCCGCCGGACGTAGGCGTCCACACGCTCCTCGTGGCCGCCCTCGGCCAGGAACGGCAGGCCGGCGGTCAGCAGGAATTCGCCGTCGAGCAGGTAGGGAGTCGGATCCTCCAGCTCGCTCGGCTCCACCCAGCGCAGCCGCCCCTCGCCGTTGCCGCCGTCGTGCAGCACCTCCAGCCCCGGCGGGAGCTGGCGCAGGAACTGCGCCAGGGTGACGAAACCGAGCCGCTCCGGCGCGTCAGCAGCCACGGTGGCCACGCCTGTCCTGTCGGTTCCGGCCCTGCCGTCTTGGTGCATTAAGTCTCATGACCATTGACTATAGGTCATTCTGCACAACCTTGAGAGCTGGCTCACACACCTAGGCTGAACGAGGGGAAACCGACCACCACTGAAGAAAAGGACGTCAACGATGACTGTGCCAACTCTGATCGACGACCGGCCGCCGGCCACCATAAGCCGTCCCGGCCTGGCGGCGCAGCTGCTCCGCCGCAAGCCGATCGGCCAGCTGGTCAGCGAGGCGGAAACCGGACATGGCGGCACGCGCCTGGTCCGCAGCTTCGGCGTGCTGCAGCTGACCATGATCAGCGTCGGGGCCACCCTGGGCACCGGCATCCTGGTCATCCTGGGCGAATCGGTGCCACTGGCCGGGCCGGCCATCTGGATTTCCTTTGCCATCGCCGGAATCGCGGCCCTCCTCTCCGCCGTGTCCTACGCGGAGATGGCGGGGCTGGTGCCGGCCGCAGGCTCCAGCTACTCCTACACGTACGCCACTACGGGCGAGGGCATGGCCTGGATCTGCGGCTGGTGCCTGGTCCTCGAATACGCCGTCTCGGTGGCCGCCGTCGCCGTCGGTGCCGGGCAGTACGTCAATGAAACCCTTGCGGTGTTCGGCCAGGTCCTGCCGGATGCGGTCTCCGCGCCACCAGGCGACGGGGGAGTGCTGAACGCCCCTGCAATCGTGATCGTGGTCCTCGCCATGGTGCTGCTGGTGCGCGGTGCCAAGGAGAGCGCCTGGATCAACACCGCGATCGTGCTGATCAAGGTCGTTATCCTGCTGTTCTTCTGCGCCGTCGCGTTCACCGCATTCAACGGCGGACACTTCGAGCCCCTCATGCCGATGGGTGCAGCCGGCGTTTCGGCCGCCGCATCCAGGGTGTTCTTCTCCTACATCGGCTTTGATGCGGCCTCCACGGCAGGCGAGGAAGCGCGGAACCCGAAGCGCGACCTGCCCCGGGCGATCCTGCTGTCCATGCTGATCGTGACCAGCATCTACGTGCTCGTTGCCGTCGCGGCCATCGGCGCCCGGCCGTGGGAGTGGTTCGACGGCAATGAAGCGGCGCTCGTGAAGATCCTCGAGGAAACCACCGGCCAGCCGTGGATCGCGGTGGTCTTCGCCGTCGGCGCCGTCCTGGCCATCGCGAGCATCGTGCTGACGGTCCTCTACGGGCAGACCCGCATCCTGCTCTCCATGGCTAGGGATGGACTCGTCCCCAAGGTCTTCGGCCGCGTGTCCCGGCGGACCGGCACGCCGGTCGCGGGAACCCTGATCGTGGGAACCGCTGTCGCGCTGACTGCGGGTCTCGTGCCGCTCGGGGCCCTGGCCGACGCCACCAGCATCGGGACCCTCTTTGCTTTCGCCCTGGTCAACGTCGCCGTCATCCACCTGCGCCGCACCCGGCCGGAACTGAAGCGGAGCTTCCGCGTCCCGTTCTTCCCCCTGACACCGGTCCTCGGCGCCCTCATGTGCGCCTACCTGATGGCCAACCTCGGCGCCGAGACGTGGACGGTCTTCGGCATCTGGATGCTGGTGGGCCTGGCCGCCTACTTCGGCTACGGCCGCCGGAACTCCCGGGTGGCCGCGCTGAGCCAGGAGGAATACCGTGAACTATCCAGACGCACCCCCTCCGTCCCATCCCCAACCCCGGAACCGCTGAAGGCAGACATCTCATGACCACCGCCACCGAACTCCCTGCCCCCCGACCGGCGCAGCCCGGCTCAGGCCCCGCGCGGACAGGCCCCGCAGGCGCCGCCCCGGCAACCTCCGGGCCGGCCGAGGCCCCCATCACCATGCTGAACCCGGACTTCCCGTTCAGCTACGACCACTTCCTGGCCCATCCGGAGGGGCTGGGTTCGGTCCCGCCCGCGCTTTACGGAACGGAGGTCGCGATCGTCGGGGCAGGGCTGTCCGGCCTCGTCACGGCCTACGAGCTCATGAAGCTGGGCCTGCGCCCGGTCATCTACGAGGCGGACCAGATCGGCGGCCGCCTGAGGACCGCGAACTTCCCGTCCGCGCCGGGCGTAGTGGCCGACCTCGGCGGGATGCGATTCCCGGTCTCCGGCAGGGCGTTCTACCACTACGTGGACCTGCTGGGACTTCGGACCGAGGAATTCCCCAACCCGCTGGCACCGGCAACATCCAGTACCGTGATCGAGCTCGCGGGCCAGAAGTACTACGCCGAGACGGTGGCGGACCTGCCGCCGTTCTTCCTTGAAGTGGCGGATGCGTGGAAAGCGGCGGTCAACGACGGCGCCAAGTTCGGCCAGATGCAGGAGGCCATCCGGGCCCGGGACACCGCCCGGATCAAGGAACTGTGGAACGCACTCCTCCCGGAAATGGACGAACAGACGTTCTACGGCTTCATCGCCGGCAGCGCGTCCTTCAAGGAAGCAGGCTTCGCCCACCGCGAAGCCTTCGGCCAGGTCGGGTTCGGTACCGGCGGCTGGGACACCGACTTCCCCAACTCCATCCTGGAGATCCTCCGCGTCGTCTACACCGACGCCGATGACCAGCACCGGCTCATTGCCGGCGGCGCGCAGCGGCTCCCCGAGGCACTGTGGGAGCACGCGCCGTCGGGCATGGCCCACTGGCCGGACGGCACCTCCCTCGCGTCCCTGCACGCCGGCGCCCCGCGCGGCGCCGTCGAGCGGATCGCCCGGCAGGGGAGCGGGGACTTCCGCATCCGGGAGCGCTGGGGGCGGGAAGCCGCCTACCCGGCGGTCGTGGCCACCTGCCAGTCGTGGCTGCTCTCCACGCGCATCCACACGGACGAAACCCTGTTTCCCGCGGAACTGTGGACCGCCATAGAACGCTCCCACTACATGCAGTCGTCCAAGACCTTCGTGATGGTGGACCGGCCGTTCTGGAAGGACATCGATCCCGCGACCGGCCGCGAGGTCCTCTCCATGACGCTCACGGACCGGTTGAACCGTGCGACGTATCTGCTGGACAACGGACCGGACAAGCCGGCGGTGATCCTGCTCTCCTACACCTGGAACGACGACGCGCTGAAGTGGCTGGCCCTGGACGCCGAGCAGCGGGTTGAGCTGATGTTGCACTCGCTCCAGCAGATCTACCCGGACGTGGACATTGCCAGCCACATCGTCGGCCAGCCGATCACGGTTTCCTGGGAGGCGGACCCCAACTTCATGGGCGCCTTCAAGGCCAATTTGCCCGGGCACTACCGCTACCAGCAGCGCCTCTTCACGCACTTCAAGCAGGACCAGCTGCCGGAGGAGCAGCGCGGGATTTTCCTGGCCGGCGACGACGTCTCCTTCACGGCCGGCTGGGCCGAGGGCGCAATCACCACGGGGCTGAACGCCGTCTGGGGCGTGCTCAACCACCTCGGCGGCCAGGCCGCACCCGGGAATCCGGGACCCGGTGACCTGCTGGACGAATTGGGTCCCATCGCCCTGGATTGAGTGCGTTGGCGGGCCAGGCCTGCCGGCCACGCGGGCCTGAGCGGCGCGGGCGGATCAGGAGCTGTGCAGTTCCCGGTGCGCCCGCGCCAGCTCCTGGTAGTGCGCCGCGTTGTGCTGCACGCCGGCGAACTCCTCGTCGGTCAGCGCCCGCCGGACCTTGGCAGGCACCCCGGCGACCAGCGAACGGGGCGGAATGACGGTGCCTTCGAGCACCACGGCGCCGGCCGCAATGAGGGACCCGGCACCGATCACCGCGCCGTTGAGAATGGTGGCGCTCATGCCGATGAGGCAGTCGTCCTCGACCGTGCAGCCATGCACCACGGCACTGTGGCCGACGCTGACCCGCGCGCCCACGGTGCACGGGAATCCGGGATCGGCGTGCAGCACCACGTTGTCCTGCAGGTTGCTCCCGGCCCCTACCGTGATGGCGGCAGTGTCCGCGCGGACGGAGACGCCGTAGAAGGCACTCGAGTTCTCGGCCAGCGTGGCCTTGCCGATCACCGACGCCGTCGGCGCAATGAAGACGGAGTCGTGGACGGCCGGGGTGTCACCGGCGAAAGCGTAAAGGGGAGCCATGCCCCCAGCCTAGAACACACCCCCGCCCAGTTGGGTCAGGCGGGGGAGCGGAGCACTGTGAAGCCCTCACCGTGGTGCTCCACTCCAGGTTCCAGCGGGCCGGGCCCGGGGAGGACGACGGCGATCGGGGCGCCGGGTTCTGCCACGCGCCCCAGTTCGCGGACGACGTCGTCCCACTGCTCCGGCGGCAGGCCCGCCAGCGCATCCACGGCCCAGACGGACGCGAATGCCGCGTCGGGGAACGGAAGAGCGGCGGCGTCGGCCACCGAGGCTTCCAGCCCGCGGGCACGCGCCGAATGGATGTGTTCCTCCGACGGGTCGACGCCGGTGAAATGGATGCCGTGCTGGACGAAGACAAGCCCGTCCGCGCCCGGGCCGCAGTCGAGGCCGAGCACACCGTGCCGTCCCTCGGACTTCAACAGTGCCACGAATGCCGTCAGCTGGTTCTCCCACAAAGCTGCCATACCTCTAGTTAAGGACCGGTATCAGTTAAAGACAACCGTCCGGTTGCCGTCCAGCAGCACGCGGTGCTCGGCGTGCCACTGCACGGCCTGGGCGAGGGTCCGGCCCTCCACGTCGCGGCCCATCTGGACGAACTGCTCGGCGGTGCGCCGGTGGTCCACCCGGATGACTTCCTGCTCGATGATCGGTCCCTCGTCCAGGGCCGCCGTGACGTAGTGCGCCGTGGCTCCGATGAGCTTCACGCCCCGGGCATGCGCCTGGTGGTAGGGCTTGGCGCCCTTGAAGGAGGGCAGGAAGGAGTGATGGATGTTGATGGCCTTGCCCGTGAGCTCGTTGCAGAGGTCATCGGAGATGATCTGCATGTAGCGGGCCAGGACGGTCAGCTCGATGTCGTGTTCGGCCATGAGGGCCCGGAGCCGGTCCTCGGCCTGGACCTTGGTGTCCGGCGTGACGGGGATGTGGTGGAACGGGATGCCGTAGAACTCCGCCAGTCCGGCCAGGTCCCGGTGGTTGGACACGATGGCCGGGATCTCGATCGGCAGGGTGCCTGAACGCTGCAGGAACAGCAGGTCGTTGAGGCAGTGGGCCGAGGTGCTGGCCATCAGCAGGGTGCGTACCTTCCGCCCGGCAGGGTTCAGGCTCCATTGCATCCCGAAGGCCTGGGCCACGGGCTCAAGCGCGGCGTACAGCTCGGCGTGGGACGCCGCCGTCGTGGACTCGACCCGCATGAAGAAGGTACCGGTGCTGTGGCTGCCGTACTGCTGGGAGTCCGTAATATTGCACCCCGCCACGAGGAGGGCCCCGGCGACCGCATGCACGATTCCGGGCCGGTCCGGGCAGGAGAGGGTCAGGATGTAGGAAGCAGCCAGCTGGTCGTCAGTCACGAAGAACAGCCTACCCGCGCCGGAGGGCCCGTTTTGGTAGTGTTAACCCGTCGCAACTGGCGTTGGATGGCTAACCATCAGGGAGCGGCACTCACGAAGACCACGGATCGTACGCCTGGGCCGAGGGTCATGTCTTACCGGCTGGCAGCCTCACGGCTGCCGACTTTCGTTGCTGCCGCCCCGCAGGGTTTCAGCCGTCGCTGGGCCGGGCCCATCAGCAAGGGGCCCGTAACCAAGGGGCGGGCGCAACGGGGCAGCCGGTAGCCTGACCAATAGCCGTACCCGTTCCCTAGCCAGGAGTTCCTCGTGACTACTACCACCGCCACCTCAGCCGCCGTGAGCAACCAGCCGCTGGCCGAGCTCGACCCCGAAATCGCCGCCGTCCTGGCCCAGGAGCTTGGCCGCCAGCGCGGCACCCTGGAAATGATCGCCTCCGAGAATTTCGCCCCGCGCGCCGTGATGGAAGCCCAGGGCTCCGTCCTGACCAACAAGTACGCCGAGGGCTACCCGGGCCGCCGCTACTACGGCGGCTGCGAGTACGTGGACATCGCCGAGCAGCTGGCCATTGACCGGGTCAAGGACCTGTTCGACGCCGAGTACGCCAACGTGCAGCCGCACTCCGGCGCGCAGGCCAACGCCGCCGCGCTCGCCGCCATGATCACCCCCGGGGACAAGATCCTGGGCCTGTCGCTGGCCCACGGCGGCCACCTGACCCACGGCATGAAGCTGAACTTCTCCGGCAAGCTCTACAACGTTGCCGCGTACCAGGTCGAGCAGGACACCTTCCGGGTCGACATGGACAGGCTGCGCGATCAGGCCATTGCCGAGAAGCCGCAGGTTATCATCGCCGGCTGGTCCGCCTACCCGCGCCACCTCGACTTCGCCGCCTTCCGCTCGATCGCGGACGAGGTCGGCGCCCTGCTCTGGACCGACATGGCGCACTTTGCCGGCCTGGTCGCAGCAGGACTGCACCCGAGCCCGGTGCCGTACTCCGACGTCGTCACCTCCACTGTGCACAAGACCCTCGCCGGCCCGCGGTCCGGCGTCATCCTGGCCAAGCAGGAGTGGGCCAAGAAGCTCAACTCCGCCGTCTTCCCGGGCCAGCAGGGCGGCCCGCTCATGCACGTGATCGCAGCCAAGGCCGTGGCCTTCAAAATCGCCGGCACCGAGGAATTCAAAGAGCGCCAGGAGCGCGTCCTGGAGGGCGCCAAGATCATCGCCGAGCGGCTCGGCCAGACCGACGTGGCCGGCGCCGGCGTCTCGGTCCTGACCGGCGGCACCGACGTGCACCTGGTCCTCGTGGACCTGCGCAACTCCCAGCTGGACGGCCAGCAGGCCGAGGATCTCCTCCACTCCGTGGGCATCACCGTCAACCGGAACGCCGTGCCGTTCGACCCCCGCCCGCCGATGGTCACCTCCGGGCTGCGCATCGGCACCCCGGCCCTGGCCACCCGCGGATTCGGTGCCGAGGAATTCACCGAGGTCGCCGACATCATCGCCACAGCGCTGACGTCCGGGACGGCCACGGACGTCGAGGCCCTGCAGTCCCGCGTGGACAAGCTCGCGGCCGACTTCCCGCTGTACCCGCAGCACGAGCAGTGGTGACCGGATGACAACCGGGATCGCCAACCCTGCCCAGGCCAACACCGCCCGGATCCTTGACGGGAAAGCCACCGCCGCCACGATCAAGGCCGAACTGACGCAGCGCGTCGCCGCGCTCAAGGCCAAGGGCATCACCCCGGGCCTGGGCACCATCCTGGTCGGCTCCGACCCCGGCAGCACGTGGTATGTCGGCGGCAAGCACAAGGACTGCGCCGAGGTGGGCATCACCTCCATCCGCCGCGACCTGCCCGAAGAATCCACCCAGGACGAACTCCTGGCCGTGGTCCGTGAGCTCAACGAGAACCCGGAATGCACCGGCTACATCGTCCAGCTGCCGCTGCCCAAACACATCGACCAGGACGTCATCCTGGAAGCCATGGACCCCGAAAAGGACGCCGACGGCCTGCACCCGATGAACCTGGGCCGGCTCGTGGCCAACGTCAGCGGACCCATGAAGTCCCCGCTGCCCTGCACGCCCAAGGGCTGCGTGGAGCTGCTGACCCGGCACGGGATCAAGCTCAGCGGCAAACGGGTCCTCGTGGTGGGCCGCGGCGTCACCATCGGCCGCCCGGTGGGGCTCCTGCTGACCCGCAAGGACGTTAACGCCACCGTGATCCTGGCCCACACCGGCACGGTGGACCTGCCCGCCGAACTCCGGCACGCCGACGTCGTGATCGCTGCGGCCGGGCAGCCGCACATGATCAAGGCGGAGGACCTCAAGCCCGGGGCAATCGTGCTCGACGTCGGCGTCAGCCGTGTCGATGACGGCAACGG
Organism: Arthrobacter sp. 05T442; assembly: GCF_056395945.1. Taxonomy (NCBI): domain Bacteria; kingdom Bacillati; phylum Actinomycetota; class Actinomycetes; order Micrococcales; family Micrococcaceae; genus Arthrobacter; species Arthrobacter sp. 05T442. Next base: position 60,289 of record NZ_JBFTKM010000004.1, read on the forward strand.
AAAGGCTGTGGTCACCGGAGACGTGGACCCGGCCGCGGCCGGTGTCGCCGCGTGGCTTTCGCCCAACCCCGGCGGCGTGGGGCCGATGACCCGTGCCATGCTGCTGGCCAACGTGGTGGAAACGGCGGAACGCCACATGGCCCGGGAAAGCCACTCGGCAGTGGAAAGCCACTCCGGCACCGCCTGAGACGCTCCCGCGGTGGTTGCGCCGGCTACGGCAGGCTCAACCCCGCGGGATTCCGCCCGTTCCTCCGCGGCGAACATAACGGAACGAATACGTCAGGAGTTTTTACGAAAAGACTCTTTCATAGTTTGCGGGGATCCACTACCGTGGTGCGGGTGTCCGAACTTGCCTCAAAAGAATCACCTGTAAGCAGCCCGGCTGACCACGCTCCCGGGTACGTCATTACGGCCGAAAACCTGACCAAGCGCTACGGCGACGTCACCGCCGTCGACGGCATCTCCTTCCGCGTGCCCGCCGGGGAGGCGTTCGGCCTGCTTGGGCCCAACGGCGCCGGCAAGTCCACCACCATGAAGATGATCGGCGGGGTCTCCCAGCGCACCTCGGGCAGCCTGAGCATCATGGGACTCGACCCGGACCAGCACGGACCGGAGGTCCGCGCGCACCTGGGCGTGGTGCCGCAGCAGGACAACCTGGACGAGGAACTGAAGGTCCGGGACAACCTGCTGGTCTACGGCCGCTACTTCGGCCTCCCGATGAGCTACCTCAGGCCCAAAGCCGATGAGCTGCTGGAATTCGCGCAGCTGACCGACAAGGCCAAGTCCAAGGTCGACGCCCTGTCCGGCGGCATGAAGCGCCGACTGACGATCGCCCGCTCCCTCATCAACGAGCCCCGCATCCTGCTGCTCGACGAGCCGACCACCGGCCTGGACCCGCAGGCCCGCCACATTCTCTGGGACCGGCTGTTCCGGCTCAAGGAACAAGGCGTCACGCTGATCCTGACCACGCACTACATGGACGAGGCTGAACAACTGTGCGACCGGCTGATCGTCGTGGACAAGGGCAGGATCATGGCCGAGGGCTCTCCCGCGAACCTCATCCGCGAGTACTCCACCCGCGAAGTCCTGGAGCTCCGCTTCGGCTCGGAGCGCAACGCCACCATCGGCGCCGAACTTGACGGGATCGGCGAGCGGCTGGAAACCCTGCCGGACCGCGTCCTCATCTACGCCCACGACGGCGAAGCGGCCCTCGAGCAGGTCTCCGCCCGGGGCCTGCGGCCCGTCACGTCCCTCGTCCGCCGCTCCTCGCTCGAGGATGTCTTCCTCCGCCTGACCGGCAGGAGCCTCGTTGACTGAGCACGCTGCTGCGCCAGCCGCGGCGCCGACCGGGCCGCCGGGACCGTTGCGCGCCCACTCACCTGCCGTTTCTGCGGCCCGCGCCCGCCGGTGGGGCGCGATCTACTACGCCGAGCAGGTCCTCCGGGTCATGAAGGGCTACGGCTGGACCATCGTCCTGTACGGCGTCGGGCAGCCGGCCGCCTACCTCTTCGCCATGGGCGTGGGCCTGGCCACGCTGGTCGAGGCCAACGGCGCGGGGGCCTTTGGCGGCGTCGGCTATATCACCTTCATCGCGCCGGCCCTGCTGATCTCGGCCGCCGTCATGACGACAGCCGGGGAGTTCACCTTCCCTGTGATGGACGGCTTCAAATGGCGCCGGGTCTACTACGGCCCGCACGCCTCGCCGTTGACGCCCGAGCAGATTGCCGGCGGCCACATCATCGCCGTCACCGCCCGCCTGCTCCTGCAGTCGGCCATTTACCTTGCCGTTGTGGCGCTGTTCGGGGCAGCACCGGGCGGCTGGAGCTGGGTCTCGATCCTCGTGGCCACGCTGGCCGGACTCTCGTTCGGCCTGCCGCTCATGGCCTACGCTGCAACGATCCAGCATGACAAGGGACAATTCGCCATGGTCATGCGGTTCATCGTCATGCCATTGTTCCTGTTCTCCGGCACCTTCTTTCCACTGGACACCCTCCCTCTTTCCGTGCGTTGGATCGGCTGGATCTCACCGATCTGGCACGGCACCGAGCTGGGCCGGGTCCTCACCTACAGCTACCAGGAGGCGCCGTTGCTCACGATCGTGCACCTGCTGTTCCTGCTGGGCCTGGCGGCGGCCGGCTGGGTCCTGACCACCCGCCAGTTCGCGAAAAGGATGGGCGCATGAGCACCCTGTCCGCGAGCCACAACCCCGGGGCCCACACTCCGGGCAGCACCAGCGTCACCGAGGCTGCCCGCAACCGGCGCTTCGGGCCGCTCTACTCCCGCAACGTCCGCGCCGTCGTCGCCCGCGGGCTCATGGCCACCAAGAGCAGCAACTGGCTCGTGATGGTCTCGGGCTTCTTCGAACCCGTGCTGTACCTGATCTCCATGGGCGTGGGCCTGGGCGCGATCGTCGGCACCGTGCAGGGCCCGGACGGGCAGGCGATCTCCTACGCCGCCTACATTGCGCCGGCGCTGCTGGCCGTCTCCGCCATGAACGGTGCCGTCTACGACTCTACCTGGAACGTCTTCTTCAAGATGAACTTCGCCAAGCTCTACCAGGGGATGCTCTACACCTCGCTCGGGCCGCTGGATGTCGCCATGGGGGAGATCTTCCTGGCCCTGCTCCGCGGATTCATGTACGCCACCGGGTTCACGGCCGTGATGGGCGTGATGGGGCTGATCACCACCCCGTGGGCGCTCCTGATGGTTCCGGCCTCGGTGCTGATCGCATTCGGCTTCGCAAGTTTCGGGATGGGAATCACGAGCTTCATGAAGACCTTCCAGCAGATGGACTGGATCAACTTCGTGATGCTGCCGATGTTCCTCTTCAGCGCCACCTTCTACCCGCTGAGCGTGTATCCGCAGTCCATCCAGTTGTTGATCCAGGCCATGCCGCTGTGGCACGGGGTGGAGCTGCTGCGCCAGATCAGCGTGGGGGCGTTCACTCCGGCCACGGCCGTACATGTCGGCTACTACCTCGTGATGATTGCCCTCGGGGTCACGCTCACCACCGGTCGCCTGCGCGGACTGTTCCTCAAATAACCATCCAAGGAAACGGAGATCCCATGATCGGCACATGGCACGCCCTCGTGATCGACTGCGAGGATCCGGACACGCTGGCCGCCTTCTACCAGCAGCTGCTGGTAGATCCGGGTGCAGGAAGACGAGGACTGGATCTCGATCGGCGATGCCGCCGACCGTCCCGCCGTCGCCTTCCAGCGCGTGGACCGGCTGGTCCGGCCGCAGTGGCCGCACGCGGACCATCCGCAGCAGATGCACGTGGATGTGAAAGTCGGAGACCTCGACGCCGGTGAGGCGGAAGTGCTGAAGCTTGGCGCCGCACGCCAGGCGGGCGGTGGAAATTCGTACCGGGTTTTCACGGACCCGAGCGGCCACCCGTTCTGCCTGGTCCTGTCCTGAGGCCTGCCCGGGGAGCCCGATCCCCAGAATCATCAACTGACTCGCACCCAACTGACTCGCACCCAACTGACTAGCACCCAACTGACTAGCAGCAGGGGCCGTTCTGAGGACTCAGAACGGCCCCTGCTGCTAGTTACTTGGGTTGGGGAGCATTTGGTTGGCGGCCCCTCCGTTCGCCCGGGGTGGAAGCGGGACGGGCCGCGGCGGGTGTTTGCGATAATGGGGGCATGCAATCTCTGGGCAACTCCGCGTCAGCGCCAAAATCGACCGCGTTCAACCCGGCCAGGTCCCGGTTCTCCATGTTCCGGATCAGCGGACCGGGAATGATGGTCTTCATCATCGCGTTCATCGTCGCAGTGATCTTCGCGGCCAACCAGAACGACGTCGTCGGCTGGGTCGTGGCGATCATTGCCGCCTTCTGGCTCGCCCTGGCATCGTTCGTCGTCTTCAGCATCCAGAAGGCCGCCAGGAAGGCCGGAGCCAAGCTGAACGAGGCCCAGAACGCCTTCAACGCCGCGACCGGCCGTGCGCCGTCGTCCGGCAGCGTTGACCACGGCAACACGCGCCTTGCCAGCGGACGCCGCGAATCCGACGGGGCACGCGACATGAAGCTGGACCACTCCTTCAAGATCGTCCAGGTGCAGGTCCGTGTTGTGGAGCAGGAGCGCGCCAAGGGTGCCGGCGCGGACCACGACACGATCCGCCGGGCACTGGAAACCATCGAGATCACCGCCACCAACGCGCGGGACATGATCAAGTCCGGGGGCGGTTCCGACGAGCCCGTCCGCGGAACCATCATCGACTAGAGTGGATCGGGTGAGCTCGGCATTGGAGAAGGACCACCTTCGCATCGCATCCGTCAACGTCAACGGCCTTCGCGCCGCCTATAAGAAGGGCATGGCGGAATGGCTGGAGCCCCGCGAGGTGGACATCCTGTGCCTGCAGGAGGTCCGCGCGCCCGACGCGGTCGTCCATGAGCTGCTCGGCGAAGGCTGGTACATCCTGCACGCGGAGGCCGAAGCCAAGGGCCGCGCCGGCGTTGCCATCGCCTCCCGCACCGAACCCCTCGCCACCCGCGTCGGGATCGGGGACGACTACTTCGCCACCGCCGGCCGCTGGGTCGAAGCCGACTACACCGTCCGCGACGCCGCCGGGCAGGCCTCCCGGCTGACCGTGGTCAGCGCCTACGTGCACTCCGGCGAGGCCGGCACCCCCAAGCAGGACGACAAGTTCCGCTTCCTTGACGTCATGGTCAACCGGCTGCCGGAACTGGCCAAGCACAGCGATCACGCCCTCGTGGTGGGTGACCTCAACGTCGGCCACACGGAACTGGACATCAGGAACTGGAAGGGCAACGTCAAACGTGCGGGCTTCCTCCCGGAGGAGCGCGCCTATTTCGACCGCTTCTTCGGCGAGGAAATCGGCTGGAAGGATGTTCACAGGGGACTGGCGGGTAACGTCGACGGCCCCTACACTTGGTGGTCGCAACGGGGCCAGGCCTTCGACAACGACACCGGCTGGCGCATCGATTACCACATGGCCACGCCCGCTCTCGCTGCTGCCGCAGTGTCAGCCGTTGTTGACCGGGCACCGTCCTGGGACACACGCTTCTCCGACCACGCCCCGCTGGTAGTGGACTACCGGCTCTAGTCGTAAGGCTTCCACGCATGACCTCTACTTCAACCGTGACCGACGCCGCTTCACCTGACGCCGCCGCCGCCAACGCCGGCGTTCCGGCCGCCGGTGCGCGGCACCGGATCCTGTCCGGGATGCAGCCCTCCGCAGACTCCCTGCACCTGGGCAACTACCTGGGCGCCCTTGTGAACTGGGTGAGGATGCAGGAGGAGTACGACGCCGTCTTCTTCATCCCGGACCTCCACGCGATCACTGTCCCGCAGGACCCGGCCGAACTGGCCCACCGCACCAGGGTCACGGCCGCGCAGTACATTGCAGGCGGCGTCGACGTGGACAAATGCACGCTGTTCGTCCAGTCGCAGGTGCCGGAGCATGCCCAGCTGGCGTGGGTCCTGAACTGCATCACGGGTTTCGGTGAAGCGTCCCGGATGACCCAGTTCAAGGACAAAGCCCTCAAGCAGGGCTCGGAACAGGCAAGCGTCGGACTGTTCACGTACCCCATCCTGCAGGCCGCGGACATCCTCCTCTACCAGCCGCACGGTGTGCCGGTAGGCGAGGACCAGCGTCAGCACGTGGAACTCAGCCGGGACCTCGCCCAGCGCTTCAATTCACGCTTCGGCCAAACGTTCACGGTGCCGCAGCCCTTCATCCAGAAGGAATCGGCGAAGATCTACGATCTCCAGAACCCCACCGCCAAGATGTCCAAATCGGCGGAGTCACCGGCCGGGCTCATCAACCTCCTGGACGATCCGAAGGTCATCGCCAAGCGGATCAAGTCCGCCGTGACGGACACGGAGACGGAAATCCGCTTCGACCGCGGGGCCAAGCCCGGCGTGTCCAACCTGCTGACCATCTACTCGGCCATCTCCGGGCGGAGCGTGGAATCCATCGTCGCCGCCTACGAGGGCAAAATGTACGGCCATCTCAAAGTGGACCTGGCCGAGGTCGTGGCCGAGCGCCTGACGCCGATCCGGGACCGGGCGAATGAGCTGCTGGACGATCCCGCCGAACTGGACCGGCTCCTGGCCCTCGGCGCGGACAAGGCCCGCGAGATCGCCTCGGTCACGCTCCGCGACGTCTATGCCAAGGTGGGCTTCCTGCCGTACGCCGGGTCCCAGGGAGTCCGCTAGGCCAATGTCCTCCCTCAGCAAAGGCACCGCGAAAGGCACCCCGCAGGCCACCAGCCACGCCCCGCAGGGCACGGCTGGCAGGGAGCGGGATGCCCACGCGGGGCGCAGTGCCCCCGGGCCGGACGGAGTTCCGGAGTCCAACGGACATGCACGCAGCGAGGGCATCAGCATCGGCGTGATCCTGGGCTTTCCGTCGGAGATCGCCGAGGAACTCCAGCGCTGGCGGGCGTCCTTCGGGGACCCGATGGCCAGTGTCATTCCCGCCCACATCACGCTCGTGACAACCACGATGACCCAGGACTGGGAAGCAACGCGCAGCCATGTGCGCGACGTGGCCCGCAAGCAGGAACCGTTCACCGTGACCATCGCCGGCACGGGATCCTTCCGCCCCGTCTCCCCGGTGGTTTTCCTCAACGTCGAAGACGGCTTCGGCGACTGCGTCAACCTGCACCGGCAACTCCAGGCCGGACCGCTGGAACGCGAGCTTCCCTTCGCGTACCACCCGCACGTCACTGTCGCCCATGACGTGGCACCGGAAAGCCTCGACGAGGCCGAAACGGCGCTCAGCGATTACAGGGCCACGTTCCCTGTCGCTAGCATGGGACTTTACGAGCACGACGACAACGGCATTTGGCAGCTACGGGAAGAGCTTGACTTTGGTACCGAACCTGACGACGACAGAGGCCCGGGCGGCGCAACAGGCCCCCGCTGAGCCTCCCCTTCCCACCGAGCTTGCCCGGTTGAAACTCGAAGTCATCCGCAGACAGGTCGACTGGGGCAAGGCACGCCGCATAGGCAGGGGACCGGCGGCACTCATGCCGTTGATCCAGTGGCTGCTGGCCCGGCTCAACGCCTTCCGGCCCATGCGGGCCTTCCAGCACTACAACCTCCAGCACGGCCCGCTCATGAGCGCCGGCATCGGCTTCAACATGTTCTTCTCTATCACCGGGCTGCTGGCCACCGGCTTCTCCATTGCCGGGCTCGTGCTGCGCGGGCAGCCCGCCCTGCTGGACCGCGTCGTCAGCAGCGTCGCCGTGAACGCACCCGGACTCTTGAAGGTCGACGGCCGCGAAGGCCTCGTAAATCCGCAGGACCTGCTGAACCCCACCGGCCTGGGCTGGACGGCGGTGATCGCGGCGGTGGTGACCGTGGTGACGTCGCTGGGCTGGATTGCCGGCCTGCGGGAGGGGCTCCGTGGCGTCATGCGCCTCAGTCCGCTGAAGATGAACCCGATCCTCCTGAAACTGCGCGACGCCGGCACCCTCCTGTTGCTGGGGGCCGCCCTCGTGATCAGCGCCGGCGTGTCCCTGGTGTTCGGCACTGCCGCCGGCTGGGTGTCCGAGCAGCTTCAGCTGGACCCGCTGGTTGCCGTGCCGCTGACAACGTCCATCAAGATCGCGGTACCGCTCCTGCTCGGCTGGTGCACGGCCCTGATCATGTTCCGGCTGGCCGCAGGCCTGAAACTGGCCCGGCAATCCCTGCTGGAGGGCACCATCCTCGCCGCCGTGGGCACTTCCGTGCTGCAGATCTTCAGCGCCGCACTCCTGGGCAACGCAGGGCGGAACCCCATCCTGGCGCCCTTTGCAATTATCATCGGGCTGCTCATCTGGTTCAACCTGATCAGCCAGGTCTACCTGGTGTCCGCCGCCTGGTCCGCGGTCCGCGAAGGGGACCTGGCCAGCAGCCCCGCTGCCGGCACGAACGGGTGGGGCGCCCGCCGGGTACAGCCGGGCAAGACGCCGGCCGAGCCGCGCGAGCGGAGCCGCCCGACAGTTGCTACCTTCCGGCGTCGAGGTACTGATCGGCCCACGCCGAAATAATCTTCGCAGCGCGGGCAGCCTGGCCCTTCCCGGTCAGCAGGTGATCGCTGCCTTCCAGCGAGACGAAGCTGCGCGGGTGCCGGGCCGTCTGGAAGATGGTGCTGGCGTTCTCGATTCCCACCGTGTTGTCCGTGGGGGAGTGGAGCACCATGAGCGGCTTGTGCAGCTTCCTGATGCAGTCCGTGAGGTCCGCCTTTTCCAGGTCCTCGACGAAGTGCCGCCGGATTTCCACCCGTTTTCCGCCCAGGTCCACTTCGGCGCTGCCTTCGCTCAGGATCTTGTCAAGCGCAGCGTCGAAGACGTGTGCAACATGCTTCGGTGAGAACGGCGCGCCCACGGTCGCGACAGCGTCGAGCCCGGGGATCCCGGAGGCTGCCGCCAGGACTGCGGCGCCGCCAAAGGAATGCCCCACGAGCAGCGACACCGGCCGGCCGGACTCGCGCATGAATTCCGCCGCCCTCACGGTGTCTGCCACTTTGTGGCTGAAGGAGCCCCCGGACCACATCCCGGCGGACCCGCCGAGGCCTACGTTATCGAAGCGGAGCATGCCCACGCCGTTGTCCGCCAGGGCCTTGCACATCCGGGAGGCGGAAGGGCTGTCCTTGCCGAGCGTGAAGCCGTGGGAGAACACTCCCCAGCCCTTCACCGGGCCTTCGGGGAGGTCGAGAATGCCGGAGAGCAGTTCGCCGGTGGAACCCTGGAAGGAGACCTTTTCAGATCGGGACATGGTGACCCCTTATCGTTGCGTGGTGGGACCCGGTGCGTGCTGCCGGCCGTTGAGCGGTCAGACGACGGCGGCGCCCCCACCCGGAAGGTGAGAGGCGCCGTCGTCGTGAAGCTGTTGTCCAGGTTCTTGCTCTTAATGCTGGCTCTTTAGGTGCCGGCCCTGTTGGTCTGGCGAGCCAGGTTCTAGATCTTGCGGGACAGGATGGCCTGCTTGACCTCGGCGATCGCCTGCGTGACCTGGATGCCGCGGGGGCATGCTTCGGTGCAGTTGAAGGTGGTGCGGCAGCGCCACACGCCTTCCTTGTCGTTGAGGATCTCAAGGCGCATGTCGCCGGCATCATCGCGGGAATCGAAGATGAAGCGGTGCGCGTTGACGATCGCCGCCGGGCCGAAGTACTGGCCGTCGGTCCAGAACACCGGACAGGACGAGGTGCACGCGGCGCACAGGATGCACTTGGTGGTGTCGTCGAACCGTTCGCGGTCCTCGGCGGACTGCAGGCGTTCCTTGGTGGGCTCGTGGCCGCGGTTGATCAGGAAGGGCATGACTTCGCGGAAGGACTGGAAGAACGGTTCCATGTCCACGATCAGGTCCTTCTCCACCGGCAGGCCCTTGATGGGCTCGACCGTGATGGGCTTGGACGTGTCCAGATCCTTCAGGAGCGTCTTGCAGGCGAGGCGGTTGCGGCCGTTGATGCGCATGGCATCGGAGCCGCAGACGCCGTGGGCGCAGGAGCGGCGGAAGGAGACGCTGCCGTCGATTTCCCACTTGATCTTGTGCAGGGCGTCGAGGACACGGTCCGTGCCGTACATGGTCACGTGGAAGTCGTCCCAGGTGGACTCGTCGGAGACCTCCGGGTTGTAGCGGCGCACCCGCAGGTGGACGTCGAAGGACGGGATGTCCCCGCCGCCGCCGATATGCGCGGGCAGTTCGATCTTGGAGGCTGGCTCAGCGAGTTCAGCGGTCATTTTAGTACTTCCTCACCATCGGCTCGTAACGCGTAAAGACCACCGGTTTGGTGGCAAGCCGGATGCCCGCAATCGACTCGGCGGAACCGTCGGCCGGTGCGTGTTCATCCTTGTACGCCATGGAGTGCTTCATGAATTTTTCGTCGTCGCGCTCGGGGAAGTCCTCGCGGAAGTGGCCGCCGCGGGATTCCTCGCGGTGCAGGGCCGCTACGGTCATGACCTTGGCCAGTTCCAGCAGGAAACCCAGTTCCACGGCCTCGAGCAGGTCCAGGTTGAAGCGCTTGCCCTTGTCCTGGACGCTGATGCGCTGGTACCGCTCCTCGAAGGACGCAATGTCCGTCAGGACCTGGTTCAGCGTGTCGGCGGTGCGGAACACCTGCATGTTGGCATCCATCGTGTCCTGCAGTTCCTTGCGGATTGCAGCGACCTTCTCGGTGCCGTCTGACGTGCGCACGTGCTCCAGGAGGTTCAGCGTGTAGGCCTCCGGGTCGGCCGGGAGTTCCACGAAATCAGCCGTCTTGGCGTATTCCGCGGCGGCGATGCCGGCGCGCTTGCCGAAGACGTTGATGTCCAGCAGCGAGTTGGTGCCCAGCCGGTTGGAACCGTGCACGGACACGCAGGCAACTTCACCGGCGGCGTAGAGGCCCGGGACAATGGTGTCGTTGTCCTGGAGGACCTCGGCGGTGATGTTGGTGGGGATCCCGCCCATGGCGTAGTGCGCCGTCGGGAAGACCGGGACCGGCTCCGTGTACGGCTCGACACCCAGGTAGGTGCGGGCGAACTCGGTGATGTCCGGCAGCTTGGCGTCGATGTGCGCAGGCTCAAGGTGCGTCAGGTCAAGGAGGACGTAATCCTTGTTCGGGCCGCAGCCGCGTCCTTCGCGGACCTCGTTGGCCATGGAGCGGGCCACGATGTCGCGGGGGGCGAGGTCCTTGATGGTCGGGGCGTAGCGCTCCATGAAGCGCTCGCCCTCGGAGTTGCGCAGGATCGCGCCCTCGCCGCGGGCGGCCTCGGAAAGGAGGATGCCGAGGCCTGCAAGTCCTGTCGGGTGGAACTGGAAGAACTCCATGTCCTCCAGGGGGATGCCGCGGCGGAACGCGATGCCCATGCCGTCACCGGTGAGGGTGTGGGCGTTGGACGTGGTCTTGAAGACCTTGCCCGCGCCGCCGGAGGCGAACACCACGGACTTGGCCTGGAAGACGTGCAGCTCACCGGAGGCGAGGTCGTAGGAGACGACGCCGGCAACGCGCTTCTGCTTGTACGGCGTGCCGTCCTCGCGGACTGCGTCTTCCTCGACAGTGAGCAGGTCAAGGACGTAGTACTCGTTGTAGAACTCGACGTTGTGCTTGACGCAGTTCTGGTACAGGGTCTGCAGGATCATGTGGCCGGTGCGGTCGGCGGCGTAGCATGCGCGGCGGACCGGAGCCTTGCCGTGGTCGCGGGTGTGGCCACCGAAGCGGCGCTGGTCAATGCGGCCCTCGGGCGTGCGGTTGAACGGCAGGCCCATTTTTTCCAGGTCCAGGACGGCGTCGATCGCTTCCTTCGCCATGACCTCGGCGGCGTCCTGGTCAACCAGGTAGTCGCCGCCCTTGATGGTGTCGAAGGTGTGCCATTCCCAGTTGTCTTCCTCGACGTTGGCCAGTGCCGCACACATGCCGCCCTGTGCCGCGCCGGTGTGGGAGCGGGTGGGGTAAAGCTTGGTCAGTACCGCTGTTTTCGCGCGCTGACCTGATTCGATCGCCGCGCGCATCCCGGCGCCACCGGCACCGACGATGACGACGTCGTACTTATGGACCTGCATACCAGACGCTCTTTCTCTCAAAATTCGCTGTGAAACCTCCGGCCGGCGGAGCCTGCCCGGTGAGGTCTCGGGGAAATCTCTTACCTGCGCTGGGCAGGCAATGATCGGTTGTCGTGACGGACCGCCAGAAGCGTGCCCTGGGGCAATGGTCCGGGACGGGACGCCACTACGGCGTCGGGCAGAATCCGCCCGCCAGCTGCGCGCCGTTGACCACGGGGCACGGGTCGAACGTGAAGATGACGAGCGTGCCCAGGATGATGATGACCGTGGTGGCTGCGTAGAGCACGATCTTCAGCGCGAGGCGGCTGGAGTCCTTCTCGGCGTAGTCATTGATGATTGTCCGCACGCCGTTGGTGCCGTGGAGCATGGCGAGCCACAGCATGGCCAGGTCCCAGACCTGCCAGAAGGGATCAGCCCACTTGCCGGCCACGAAACCGAAGTCGATGGCGTGGATGCCTTCACCCACCAGGAGGTTCACGGTCAGGTGGCCGAAGATCAGGACAACCAGCACCACGCCGGAAAGCCGCATGAACAGCCACGCGAGCATCTCGAAGTTGCCCTTGGAAGCGCCATGGCGGCGGTACTTTGGCTGGATCTTCCCGCTGCGCGGGCTCTGGATCTGCGTTGCAGTCATGGCTTAGTGACCTCCAAAGGCGATGGAAAGGTGGCGGATGGAGAAGCCCACCATGACGACAACCCAGAGACCCAGGACCGTCCACAGCATCTGGCGCTGGTACTTTGCGCCCTTCTTCCAGAAGTCCACGGCGATGATCCGCAGGCCGTTGAAGGCATGGAACACGATCGCTGCAACAAGGCCCGTTTCACCCAGGGCCATCAGGGGGTTCTTGTAGGCACCAATCACGGCGGTGTAGGCCTCGGGGGACACACGCACCAATGAGGTGTCCAGCACATGGACCAACAAGAAGAAAAAGATCACTACACCGGTAATGCGATGTCCAACCCAGGACCACATGCCTTCACGGCCGCGGTACAAGGTGCCAGCTGGTTTTGTCGGCACTGAATAAACCTCCCTGCAACACAGCGGCGCTGGCATGGGATCCACGCGGGGGGAACGCCTGCTGCGAGAGCACTCGTAAGCTCAAGCCTAAATCTAGGCTTCGCCCACAGCTTATTCAATTTGGGAACCCGATGGTGACAGGCCGCGGCGCGGTTTTGCGCCGGTTTTGAGACGAACGCCACATTCGGGCGGTAATGCGAAAGCTGAGGGGAAGCATTCAGGGGTGAATCGGCCGAGTTCAGCTAAAGTAGCCGTGATGACTACAGACAAAGCGACAAGCCAGGTTTCACCGCTGGACCGATTCATAGCGGTAATTCCCGCAGGCGGCGTGGGGACCCGCCTCTGGCCTCTGTCCCGGGCCGCAGCCCCGAAATTCCTCCACGACCTGACCGGTTCGGGCAGCACTTTGCTGCGTGCAACCTACGACCGCCTGCAGCCGCTCGCCGGCAAGCACGTGCTTGTGGTCACCGGCTCGGCCCACCGCGCAGCGGTTTGCCGGCAGCTGCCCGAGGTCCAGGACGCTGACCTGGTGCTGGAGAGCGAGCCCAAGGACTCCGGCGCGGCGATCGGCCTTGCCGCGGCCATCCTCCACGAGCGGGACCCGGACACCATCATGGGCTCCTTCGCCGCGGACCAGGTCATCAGCCCGGACGAGCTCTTCCAGGACGCCGTCCGCGAGGCCATCTACACCGCGGCCGCCGGGAAGATCGTCACGATCGGCATCAAGCCCACACACCCGTCCACCGGCTTCGGCTACATCCGTTCGGGCGCGACCCTCAACATCCCTGACGCCCCCAGTGCGCAGTCCGTGGTGGAGTTCGTGGAGAAGCCCAGCGAGGAAGTTGCCCAGCAGTATCTGGACAGCGGGGAATACGTCTGGAACGCCGGCATGTTCGTCGCGCCGGTATCGCTCATGCTCAAGCACCTCGAAGCGAACCAGCCGGAGCTCTTCGCCGGCCTGCAGGAAATCGCCCGGGCTTGGGACACACCGCAGCGGGATGAAGTCACGGCCCGGATCTGGCCGACGCTGCCCAAGATCGCGATTGACTACGCCGTGGCCGAACCGGCTGCTGCCGCAGGGGACGTCGCCGTTGTTCCCGGGACCTTCCGCTGGGACGACGTCGGCGACTTCGCCTCCGTGGGCCGGCTCAACAGCGCCAAGGAAGTCAAGGACGTCACCGTGATAGGCGAGGGCGCCCGCGTTTTCACCGAGGACGCCAGCGGCGTGGTCGTTTCCGACACGAAGCGTGTGATCGCCCTGATCGGGATCAAGGACGTCGTGGTCGTGGACACCCCTGATGCCTTGCTGGTCATGCACAAGGAACACTCGCAGCGGGTGAAGCAGGCCGTTGACGCGCTCAAGGCCAGCGGCGATACCGACGTACTGTAGGCGTTCCTCCCGCCTGGATGGCCGCTTTGCCGGCCAGTCGTCGTGCAGGAATCCGTAACTCGCCGTCCGCGATGCCGCTATTCCTTGAGCGCTCGCTAGAGTTATTCCGTGCGCAACTACACTACTGAAGCTGAGCCCACCACACTGGTGGGGCCGTGGCTGGAGCCCCTCCTGCCGGAGCTAATCGCTTTCCGCCGTGACCTCCATGCGCACCCGGAGCTCTCCTTCAAGGAGTTCCGCACCACCGAGAAGCTAGTGCAACGGCTCGAGGCTGCAGGCCTGAAGCCCCGCCGCCTTGAAGGCACGGGCGTCACGGTCGACGTCGGGGAGGGCCCCATCGCCACGGCCCTCCGCGGCGACATCGATGCCCTTCCCATCATCGAGGAAACCGGTCTCGAGTTCGCGTCCAAACACCACGGCGTCACCCACGCGTGCGGACACGACGTCCACACCACCACGATGCTGGGCATCGCCCTGATCCTGCAGCGCATGCACGAGCACTCGCCGCTCCGGGGCTCGGTCCGGATCATCTTCCAGCCCGCCGAGGAAACCATGCCCGGGGGAGCGCACGCCTGCATCGAGCAGGGCGTCCTGGAAGGCGTGCCCCGTATCCTGGCCTTGCACTGCGACCCCAGGATCGAAGTCGGCAAGATCGGCACCCGGATCGGGGCCATCACCTCTGCCTCGGACACCATCAAGATTGAGCTCTCCGGACGCGGCGGCCACACCTCACGCCCGCACCTGACCGAAGAACTCGTCTTCGCCCTGGCCCAGATCGCTGTCAACGTTCCCGCCGTGCTCTCCCGCCGCGTCGACGTCCGCAGCGGCGTCTCGGTAGTGTGGGGCCAGATTTCCGCCGGGTCCGCCCCGAACGCCATTCCGGGCAGCGGCTTCATGGCCGGCACCATGCGGTGCCTGGACCGCGACGCCTGGCACAGCGCCGGCGAGCTCCTTGACGACGTCGTCCGCCAGGTCGCCGAGCCCTACGGCGTCGACGTCCTCCTGGAACACACCCGCGGCGTGCCGCCCGTGGTGAACTCCGAACACGAGACTGCGTTGATCGAGGCCGCGGCCCGCGCGGAAATCGGTGAAGGCGCCGTCGTCCTCACGCCCCAGTCCATGGGCGGGGAAGACTTTGCGTGGTTCCTGGCGGACCTGCCCGGTGCCATGATGCGCCTGGGCACCAAGACGCCAGGCGGTGAGGAGTACGACCTCCACCGCGGCGACTACATCCTGGACGAACGCGCCCTGGGCCTCGGCATCCGGGTCCTCGCGGCAGCGGCGCTGCGCACGCTCCGCGACCTCTAGGCCCCGGCCCCGAAACCCTGCATCCCGGGTTCGACGCACCGGATCTCTGCACCTTTGACAGCACGACGCCGGGACGCGCCGGCGGTGCGGGCTGACGCGCCGTCGGGAGCCGGCAAAGGTGGGGAGAATCCATTGGGGGCGGCGGCCAGCTCCGGGGTTTCGGCGGCACCGTCCGATCATCAATTTTGATTGTGCACAACTGAATTGCGTGCAACTTGGTTGTGGCGTAGGGTGGTGTCATGACCACGCCAGAGGGGACCCGCACGGCCGCTTCGGAAGCGCTCCGCCTGAACCGGCAGGTGTGCTTTGCGATGTACTCGGCCTCCCGTGCTGCCACGGCCGCCTACCGGCCCATGCTGGAGGAGCTCGGCCTGACGTACCCGCAGTACCTGGCCATGCTGGTGCTGTGGGAAGCGGAGCCGCGCAGCGTCCGTGAGTTGGGGGAGGAGCTCGGGCTCGACTCCGGAACGCTCTCGCCGCTGCTCAAGCGGCTCGAAGCGCTCGGCCTCGTCCAGCGCCGCCGGTCCGTAGAGGATGAGCGCCGCGTGCAGATCTCCCTGACCGACGCCGGCGCCGCACTCAGCGCCAAGGCCAGCGGCATCCCGCAGCGGCTCGCCGACGCCGCCGGCCTCACGCCGGCGGAACTGGACCAGCTCCGCGAAACCCTGGGCCGGCTGGCCGGCGCGCTCCAGGCCTCCCACTGAGCCTCCCCGACAGCCCGGCGCGTCGACGTCGAAATCGCGGGAGGCGTGCCAACTCGCCGGAAGTTCCCGGCGACTCCGCAGGCTTCCGGCGAGTTACCCGCTGAACCCCTATGTCCCTCCACGAGAACGGAATCCCATGAAGACTCTCTACACCGCCGAAGCGCTGGCCTCGGGCGAAGGCCGCGACGGCACCGCTGTGAGCAATGACGGCAAACTCCAGGTCACCCTCGCAAGTCCGGTGGAACTCGGCGGCGACGGCGCCGGAACCAACCCGGAGCAGCTGTTCGCCGCCGGCTACGCCGCGTGCTTCCACTCCGCCCTTCGCCTCGTCGGACGCAAGGAACGGGCGGACCTGACCGATTCCGCCGTCGCCGCCAAGATCCACTTTGGCGCCCTCGCGGACGCAGCCGGCTACGGCCTGGCCGCAGAGCTCGAGATCGCCCTGCCCGCCGTGGACCGGCAGACCGCCGAGGACCTGGTGGCCCGGGCCCACCAGATTTGCCCCTATTCCAACGCCACCCGTGGCAACATCACTGTCGACATCAAGATCATGGAGGTCGCCGCATGAGCGCCAACACCGAAACCACACTCCCGGCCAGCACCCGCGAGATCCAGCTGGCATCCCGGCCGCACGGCCGTCCCGTCCCGGAGAACTTCCGCCTCGCCGAGTCCCGGCTGCCCGAGCTGCAGGACGGCCAGGTCCTGGTCCGCAACCTCTTCATCTCGGTGGACCCCTACATGCGCGGCCGCATGAATGACGTGAAGTCCTACTCGGCCCCGTTCGCCCTGGACAAAGCGCTCGACGGCGGCGCGGTCGGCGAGGTCATCGCGTCCCGGTCCGCGGACCGCAAGGTGGGCGACGCCGTCGTCCATTCGCTGGGCTGGCGCGAATACGCCGTCCTGGACGCTGCCGCGACCACCCCGGCACGCACCGACCTCGCCCCGGCGTCAACATTCCTCGGCGCGCTGGGCATGACCGGCCTGACGGCGTACGCCGGCCTGCTGAAGGTTGCGGAGTTCAAGTCCGGAGAGGTCGTCTTCGTCTCGGGTGCCGCAGGTGCCGTGGGCTCGCTCGTGGGCCAGATCGCCAAGGCCATGGGTGCCTCCCGCGTCATCGGCAGCGCCGGATCCGCGGAAAAGGTCGCCCGTCTGCTGGAGCTCGGCTTCGACGCAGCGTTCAACTACCACGACGGCCCGGTGGCCGAACAGCTCGCTGCCGCGGCCGGGGAACGCGGGATCGACGTCTACTTCGACAACGTCGGCGGCGAACACCTCGAAGCCGCGCTGTCCGCGCTCACCGTCGGCGGCCGGGTGGCCATGTGCGGCGCCATTTCGCAGTACAACGCGACCGAGCCCACCCCGGCTCCGCGGAACCTCATGCTTGCCATCGGCAAGCAGCTGACGCTCAAGGGCTTCCTCGTCAGCGGCTACTGGCAGCACATGGCCGAGTTCGTCGAGGCCATGTCCGCGTGGCTCGCCGACGGCACCGTGCGCTACGACGAGACCATCGTGGACGGACTCCAGAACGCGCCGCAGGCGTTCATGGACCTGCTCGACGGCGCCAACACCGGCAAGATGCTCGTCCGGCTCTAGCCTGGCCCAAGGCCCCAAAAGACACGCCTCCGGCGCCGGTTCCCTTGCGGAACCGGCGCCGGAGGCGTTTGAGCGTGGCCTGCCCGGACGGCACGGGACTACCGATTGGTAACAAGTTCTCAACAATCTGGGTATTCCCTGTGAACTGTGTTACTGCACGTGTCGCAGGACACTAAAGTAGCTTCCATCCGTGCGCCTCGGCGCAGTGCTGCGAATCCGTCAGTGACAACTTCAGTTTGGGTCGAACCACCCGAAACAGACACTCATTGAACTCCTGTCGTAGCGCCTACCCTTTCTTCCTGGAGGAAAATTGAAGAACTCACTGCGTGCAACCCTCAAGCGCGGTTCTATGGCCGGCGTCGCCACCGCGGGTGCGGCCGCACTGTTGCTCACCGGCTGCGGAGCTGCCCCGTCGTCGTCGGGCGCCTCCGGCTCCGCGACGAAGTCGGACTACACCGCATGCATGGTTTCCGACTCCGGTGGATTCGACGACAAGTCGTTCAACCAGTCCGGCTACGAAGGTTTGCAGCAGTCCGTCAAGGACCTCGGCATCCAGGAGAAGCACGTCCAGTCCAAGGCTGACACCGACTACGACCCCAACCTGCGCTCCATGGTGCAGCAGGGCTGCAAGCTCACCGTCACTGTCGGCTTCCTCCTCGGCGACGCCACGAAGTCCATCGCCACGGCCAATCCGAACAGCCACTTCGCGATCATCGACTACAACGACCCCACGTTCCCCAAGAACGTCAAGCCGATCGTCTACGACACGGCCCAGGCCGCGTTCCTGGCCGGCTACCTGGCGGCCGGCACCTCGAAGACCGGGAAGGTGGCCACCTTCGGCGGCATCAACATCCCGACTGTCACGATCTTCATGGACGGCTTTGCCGACGGCGTGAAGTACTACAACGACAAGAAGGGCAAGAACGTCCAGCTCATTGGCTGGGACAAGGCCAAGCAGGACGGCACCTTCGTCGGCGACTTCAAGCAGGTCGACAAGGGCAAGGTCCTCACCCAGGGCTTCCTGGACCAGGGCGCGGACATCATCCTTCCCGTGGCCGGCCCCGTGGGTTCGGGCGCAGGCAGCGCGATTCTGGAGGCCAAGTCCAAGGGCAAGGACGCGAAGCTGATCTGGGTTGACTCCGACGGTTACCTGACCGCCCCCGACTACAAGTCCGTGATCCTGTCCTCGGTCCAGAAGACCATGTCCACCGCGGTGGAGACGGTCATCAAGGACGACAAGGACGGCAAGTTCGACGCCGCACCGTACATCGGCACCCTCGAAAACGGCGGCGTGGCCCTGGCTCCGTTCCACGATCTCGACGCCGCCGTGCCGGCAGACCTGAAGAGCGAGCTGGACCAGCTGAAGAAGGACATCGTTTCCGGCACCGTCAAGGTCGAGTCGAAGTCCAGCCCGGCCAAATAAGCATTACACCGCGGGGCGCGCTGCCCTTCCGCCGTTACCTCGGCCGAAGGGCAGCGCGCTCTGTTTTGCTTGCAGCGTTTTGCCTGCAGCGTTTTGCCTGCAGCGTTTTGGTTGCAGCGTTTTGCTTGCAGCGTTTTGCTTGCCAGCCCTCTCTGCCCAGGGACCCCTGCGGACACTAGGCTGGGATTACCCGTTGCCCTGCCGCCGACAACGCGCCGGAGCAGATCCATCCACACACAGATTGGTTGGGGTTTTGAAACTCGAACTGAGAGGGATCACGAAGCGATTCGGATCCCTGGTAGCCAATGACCACATCGATTTGGTCGTAGAGCCCGGGCAGGTCCACTGTCTGCTGGGGGAAAACGGCGCAGGGAAATCCACCCTGATGAACGTGCTCTACGGACTCTACGACCCCACCGAAGGTGAAATCCTGGTCGACGGCAAACCCGTCGTCTTCAAGGACCCCGGAGAGGCAATGGCGGCCGGCATCGGCATGGTCCATCAGCACTTCATGCTCATCCCGGTCTTCACCGTGGCCGAGAACGTGGCGCTCGGCAACGAGACCACCAAAGCTGGAGGGCTTCTCAACCTTGAAGCCACACGGGAGAAGATCCGCCAGATTTCGGACCAGTACGGGTTCGACGTCGACCCCGACGCCATGGTTGAAGACCTTCCCGTGGGTGTCCAGCAGCGCGTCGAAATCATTAAGGCCCTGGTCCGGGACGCAGAGGTCCTGATCCTGGATGAGCCCACCGCCGTGCTCACGCCGCAGGAGACCGACGAACTGCTCGATATCATCCGCCAGCTGAAGCGGGACGGGAAGTCGATCGTCTTCATTTCCCACAAGCTGCGCGAGGTCAAGGCGATTTCGGACACGATCACTGTCATCCGCCGCGGCAAGGTTGTGGGCCAGGCGGAGCCCACGGCTTCGCCTACGGAGCTGGCGTCCGCCATGGTGGGACGCGCGGTGAGCCTGACGCTGGACAAGGGCCCCGCCAAGACCGGCGAGGTCACGTTCAAGGTCCGTCACCTGACAGTGACCGACCACAACAGCCAGCACGTTGTCGACGACCTGTCCTTCGACATCGCCAAGGGCGAGGTGCTGGCCATCGCCGGCGTGCAGGGCAACGGCCAGACCGAACTGACCGAGGCCATCCTGGGGGTCCAGCCGCACGTGTCCGGATCCATCACCCTCGACGGCGAGGAACTGCTGGGCCGAAGCGTCAAGCACATCCTCGGGGCCGGAGTCGGGTTCGTCCCCGAAGACCGCACGCTCGACGGACTCGTGGGCACCTTCTCGATCTCCGAAAACATGATCCTGGACCTCTACGACAAAGCACCCTTCGCCCGGGGCGTGGGCATGAAGCCTGGCGTGATCGCAGAGAACGCCGCGAAGAAAGTCGAAGAGTTCGACGTCCGCATCCAGTCCGTGTCAGCGGCCGTGGGCACGCTCTCCGGCGGCAACCAGCAGAAAGTGGTGCTGGCCCGGGAACTCTCGCGGCCGCTGCGCCTGTTCATCGCGTCGCAGCCCACCCGCGGGCTGGACGTGGGATCGATTGAATTCGTCCACAAGCGGGTCATCGCCGAACGGGACCACGGAACCCCCGTCATGATCGTCTCCACCGAACTGGACGAGGTGATGCAGTTGGCCGACCGGATCGCGGTCCTTTACCGGGGACGGCTGGTCGGCATTGTTCCGGCCACCACGTCCCGCGACGTGCTGGGCCTGATGATGGCTGGAGTCCCGGCCAACGAGGCCGAAGCCAGCGCCGCAGCCCACGCCCACAGCGGCCCGACGACGGCCACGGTGCCGGAGCCTGCCGGCCACGAAGGAGAAGCACATGTCTGAAAAGACGACCCCGGAGCCGGCGGCTGCGGCCCGCAAGCACGCTGCGGTCCCCCCTGAGCACCACGAACCCGAGCCGGACACGTCCGACGCCGTCGCCTCCGGCGTCGTTCTCGACACCGCCGGGGGCCAGATCCCCCCGTCCGCCGTTCCGGCAGCGACGCAACGGCGGGAGCGGGACAGCGGCGAATCGGTGCTGCACCAGATCTTCACCGGCAACGCGATGGTGTCCGTGCTGTCCGTGCTGCTCGCCATCGTCATCGGCGGCATCCTGATGGCGGTGACCAATCCCAAGGTCGCGGCCACGGCAGGCTATTTCTTCGCCCTTCCGGGAGATCTGCTGACCGAAGTGTTCCGCCCGTACGCGGCTCTGGTCCAGGGCTCCATCTTCAACTGGGCCGGCGCTGACCTGGCCGCGCAGCTGTACCCGATCACCGAGACGCTGACCGTCGCCACCCCGCTTATCTGCGCCGGGCTCGGCGTGGCACTCGCCTTCCGTGCAGGCCTGTTCAACATCGGTGCGCAGGGGCAGATCATCTTCGGCGCACTCTTTGGCGCCTACACCGGATTTGCCTGGCACCTGCCGATCGGCCTGCACCTGCTGGTCGTCATCCTCGCCGGCCTCGTCGGCGGGGCGGTCTGGGGCGGCGTTGTCGGCCTGCTGAAGGCCAGGACGGGTGCGCATGAGGTGATCGTGACGATCATGCTCAACTACATCGCCAACTTCCTGCTCCTGTTCCTGCTGACCACCCCGGCTTTCCAGCGCAAGGGTTCCACCAACCCCATCTCCCCGTTCCTGGACTCCACCGCGCTGTTCCCGGAACTGCTGGGACCCCAGTTCCGGCTGCACGCCGGGTTCATCGCCGCGATCCTGGCCACCGCGTTCGTCTGGTGGCTGCTGAACCGTTCCACCATCGGCTTTGAGTTCCGTGCCGTCGGCGCGAACCCGAACGCCGCCCGGACCGCCGGCATCAACGTCGCGCGCAGCACCATCCTGGTGATGGCGATCGCCGGCGCCCTGGCGGGCCTGGCCGGCATCGCCCAGGTGTCCGGCACGGAAAAGTACCTGTCCGGCGGTGTGGCCGCATCCATCGGGTTCGATGCCATCACGGTCGCGCTCCTCGGGCGCTCGACGCCGTGGGGGACGTTCTTTGCCGGGCTCCTGTTCGGAGCCTTCCGGGCCGGTGGCGTGGCCATGCAGGCCCAGACGCAGACGCCAATCGATATTGTCCTCGTCATCCAGTCCCTGATCGTGCTGTTCATCGCAGCACCGCCGCTGGTCCGTGCGATATTCGGACTCAATCCCCGTAAGAAGAAGTCCACCAAGAGTGGGACCGCCGGTTCAACGGCCGGCGGCGTGAAGAGCGGAGCGGCAGCATGAGCGCCACGACACAACCTCCCGCCAGCCGGCAGGCAGCGGAAGGCCCCGGACAGACAGGGGGACGGGCCGGCGCCAAAGCGGGCACCGCCGAACTGGTGAGCTGGAAAGCCGGCATCGGACTGGGGCTGCTGGCCGTACTCGGCACCATCTTGTTCGGCTTCCTGGCCAACACGAAGTCGGCCGGCTTCCGGATCGCCGAAGCCCGCGACCCCAACGCATCCTCCGCGGCAGCGTGGATCACGCTCGTGGTCGCGCTGGCCGCCGCCGCGTACCTGGGCTACCGGTGGATGAACCGGCGCCGCAGCGGCGAAACTGTGGACCGCTGGATTCCGTCAGCCACCGTCGCGGCCGTCGTCGTGCTCGGCCTGGCCGCCCTCGGCGTCGCCCGGGTCGAAAAGATCACCGTGCCGTCCATGGCGCTGGGCTGGATCTGCTCCGTCCTGCTGCTGGCCATGGCCGCCTACACCTGCTTCCTGACCTTGGAGCACCGCCGGATCCCGGGATGGCTGGGCGGCACCTTCGCGGTGGTCTTCCTCGTCGGGTTCATGATCTGGATCGTCGCGGGCGGCCGGGACACCGAGCCGTCAATTTCGCTCGGCGGCCTCATGGCCGGAGCCGTGACGCTCGCCGTTCCGCTGGTGTTTGGCTCGCTCTCCGGTGTGCTGTGTGAGCGTGCCGGTGTAGTCAACATCGCGATCGAAGGCCAGTTGCTGCTCGGCGCGTTCTCGGCAGCCGTCGTCGCCACAGTGACGGGAAACGTCTACCTCGGGCTTATTGCGGCGGCAGTGGCGGGCGCCCTCGTATCCCTGGTCCTTGCCGTGGTGAGCATCAAGTACCTCGTGAACCAGATCATTGTGGGCGTGGTGCTCAATGTGTTGATCAGCGGGCTCACCAGCTTCCTGTTCTCCACCCTGCTCACGGCGAACCCGGAGCAGCTGAACAAGCCAGGCCGGCTCCAGGCAGTCGACATCCCGTTCCTTGCCGATATCCCGATCATCGGACCCATCCTGTTCCACCAGTCCCTGGTCGGCTACCTGATGTACGTCGCCGTCATCGTCGTCTATGTCGGGCTGTTCCACACCAAGTGGGGCCTGCGCGTGCGGGCCGTGGGGGAGCACCCCCAGGCTGCCGACACGGTTGGCATCAATGTGAACCGTACCCGGTTCCGCAACGTCCTCATGGGCGGTGCCATCGCTGGCATCGGCGGGTCTTTCTTCACGCTTGTCTCGGTGGACGCCTTCAGCAAGGACATGTCCGGCGGCCGCGGCTACATTGCGCTGGCTGCCATGATCTTCGGCCGCTGGAATCCGATCGGCGCCTTCCTGGCAGCACTGCTCTTCGGGTTCGCCGACAATCTGCAGAGCATCATCACCATTATCGGATCCCCGGTTCCGAGCCAGTTCATGGCCATGCTGCCCTACGCACTGACGGTCATTGCCGTGGCCGGGCTGGTCGGACGTTCGCGGCCGCCCGCGGCCGACGGCATACCGTACGTCAAGGGCTGACGGCCGTGCGCGAAGAACAGTCCGCCGCGGCCCCGGACTCCGGTACGGCCGGATCCGCCGGATCCCACGGCGTCGACTGGGGTGCCCTGGAGGCCGCCGCGGTCGCCGCCATGAAGAACGCCTACGCGCCGTATTCGAAGTTCGCGGTGGGGGCAGCTGGCCTCACCGCGGACGGCAGGATCGTGAGCGGCTGCAACGTCGAAAACGCCAGCTACGGACTGACCCTGTGCGCCGAGTGCGCCCTCGTGGGCAACCTGCACATGACCGGCGGCGGCCTGCTGCGCGCCTTTTATTGTGTCGACGCCGGCGGCAACGTCCTGATGCCGTGCGGACGCTGCCGGCAGCTGCTCTATGAATTCCGGGCTCCGGGCATGGAGCTCATGACCACACAGGGAATCAAGACCATGGACCAGGTCCTTCCCGATGCCTTTGGCCCCCAACACCTGGAGGAAACCCGGTGACACCGACCCCACACATGTCTGAAGCGTTCGACGCCGTCGACATCATCCGCATCAAGCGGGACAAGGGCGTGCTCAGCCCCGCGCAGATCGACTGGACCATCGACGCCTACACCCGCGGCGCCATCGCCGATGAACAGATGGCCGCCTTGAACATGGCCATCCTGCTCAACGGCATGGACCGTGCCGAGATCTCCCGCTGGACGGCGGCGATGATCGCCTCCGGTGAGCGGATGGACTTCTCCAGCCTGCGCCGGCCCGACGGCGGCGTGAAGCCGACCTCCGACAAGCACTCCACCGGCGGCGTCGGGGACAAGATCACGCTCCCGCTGGCGCCCCTCGTGGCCGTTTTCGGGGTTGCCGTACCGCAGCTCTCGGGCCGCGGGCTGGGCCACACCGGCGGCACCCTGGACAAGCTTGAGGCGATCCCGGGCTGGCGCGCGGACCTGAGCAACGAGGAAATGCTGGCCCAGCTCCAAGACGTGGGCGCGGTCATCTGCGCGGCCGGCGCCGGCCTGGCCCCGGCCGACAAAAAGCTCTACGCCCTCCGCGACGTCACCGGAACAGTGGAAGCCATCCCGCTGATCGCGTCCTCGATCATGAGCAAGAAGATCGCCGAAGGCACCGGTTCCCTGGTGCTTGACGTCAAGGTGGGCAGCGGCGCCTTCATGAAGGACGAGGCCCGGGCGCGCGAACTGGCCGAGACCATGGTGGCACTGGGCAAGGACGCCGGCGTCAACACGGTGGCCCTGCTGACCAACATGAACACGCCGCTGGGCCTGACGGCCGGCAACGCGATCGAGGTCGAGGAATCGGTCGAGGTCCTGGCCGGCGGAGGCCCGGAAGACGTCGTCGAACTCACGGTCCGGCTGGCGGAAGAGATGCTGGCCTGCGCCGGTGTCCACGACGCCGACCCGCGGGCTGCCCTGAAGGACGGCCGCGCCATGGACGTGTGGAACCGCATGATCCAGGCGCAGGGCGGGGACCCCCGGGCCAAACTGCCGGTCGCGAAGGAATCCGAGGTCATCTACGCCCCCGCCGACGGTGTCCTGGTGGAGCTCGACGCCATGGCCGTCGGGGTCGCCGCGTGGCG
Source organism: Arthrobacter sp. 05T442 (assembly GCF_056395945.1). Classification (NCBI taxonomy): domain Bacteria; kingdom Bacillati; phylum Actinomycetota; class Actinomycetes; order Micrococcales; family Micrococcaceae; genus Arthrobacter; species Arthrobacter sp. 05T442. The sequence goes on from NZ_JBFTKM010000004.1 coordinate 85,506, forward strand.
CCTGGGGGCCGGACGCGCCCGCAAGGAGGATGTGGTCCAGGCCGGCGCCGGCGTGCGCATGCACGCAAAGCCGGGCGCCACCGTGAAGGCCGGCGAGCCGCTCATGACCCTCCTGACGGACACTCCGGAGAAGTTCGAACGGGCCAAGGAGGCACTCGAACACGCCGCCATGATCGCGCCGGAAGGCTCCCGGCCGGCGCAGCAGCTCATCATCGACCGCATCGCCTGACCCCGGGCCTGACCCTTCCAGCCCGGTTGCGCATCCTGCTCGTAGCGCAACCGGAGGGGTGGCGGGCGGGCCGGCCAGTACACTGGCACCACAGCAGCCGGGAGACTCCTGGCCCCGCCGTGCGTTAGGAAACCGTGCAGGCCATCAACGACTTCATCCTCGCAGCCGCAGGGCAACCCTGGGTTCTCGTCCTTGTGTTCGCCTGCTGCGTCATTGACGGCTTCTTCCCGCCCATTCCCAGCGAGTCGGTCGTGGTCGGGCTGGCCGCCGTCGCGGCGACGGCGGAGGTCCCGAACCCGGTGTTCCTGATCGCGACCGCCGCCGCCGGCGCCTTCCTGGGCGACAACTTCGCGTATGTGATCGGACGGGGCACCGGCATGCGCCGCTGGTCATGGATGCAGCGGCCGCGTCTGCAGCGGGCGTTCGACTGGGCCGGACGGGAATTGCGGAAACGGCCCGCCTCGCTGATCCTCGTGGCGCGCTTTGTCCCGATCGGCCGGGTGGCCGTGAACTTCACCGCCGGGGTCACCCACTACCGCCGGTACCGGTTCGCGGGGCTGACCGCGTTCTCGGGGATGCTCTGGGCAGGCTACTCCGTGGGGGTCGGGACGTTCTTCGGGCACCGGTTTGAGGACAACCAGCTGCTGGCCGCAATCACCGCCATCATCTGCGCGATCGTCCTGGGGATCCTCGTCGATGTCGGCATCAGCAAGATCCGCGGGAAGCTACCGGAGGAGCGCAGGCACGCGGCTCCGCCGTCGGAGCCCTAGCCAGGCCTCCGGGGTGCCTTCCGGCGGGCACCACAGGGTGCCGGCGAGAAGAACCACAGCGGCAACGTAGCGGAGCCAGCCTTGGGCATGGGACACTTAGGAGCGATTCACGTCACTTCCGGGTGTCATATTTTGCGCTTCGTTTCGTCCCACATTTTCCTCTAGGAGCAATGCCCGCGTGGAGTTCATTAATGAGGTCGTGCTCCATGCAGCTGGCCAGTGGTGGATTTACCCCCTCCTCCTGGTCTTCTTCTTTGTGGACGGCTTCGCAATGGTGGTCCCGAGCGAGACCCTGATTGTGGCCCTGGCGGCGTACTCCCTGCACAGCGGACAGCCCAATCTCTGGATCCTGGGCCTGACGGCGCTCGTCGGCGCGATCGCGGGCGACAATACGGCCTACATGCTGGGCCGGAAGATCGGCCTGGAACGGTTCCGGTGGATGCGCAAGCCGAAGGTCCAAAAGGTCTTCGGCTGGGCGCGGTACGAACTCGAAAAGCGCGGGGCCGTCCTGATCTTCACGGCACGCTACATTCCCTGGGGACGCGTGGCCGTCAACTATGTTGCCGGCACCACCGGCTTTCCGCACCGGAGATTCTTCTTCCTGGACGCCTCTGCCTGCCTGACCTGGGTGGTCTATTCCCTGGGCATCGGGGTCCTGGCCAGCTCCTTCCCGTGGCTGCACCATAACCCGTTGCTGAGTGCGGGCATCGCGGTCGTGTTCGCCATCGTGCTGGGTGTCCTGATCGACCACCTCCTGCGCTGGTGGCACAAACGCCTGGGACGCCACGACGGCGGATCCGCCGGTCCCGCCGTCGGAGAGCCCGCGCACGCGGCCCACGCAGGCCCCGGCGCCCTACTCACGGGAACCTCCAAGGACGCCGACGCCGGCCGGAAGTAGCGTCCGGCATCCTTGCGACCCTATGGTTGGAACGTGACTGAGACTATTCCTGACGCTGCCCCTGACATCGACTTCGACCTGAAGGGCCTTCCCAAGGTTTCCCTTCACGACCACCTGGACGGCGGACTCCGTCCGGCAACCATCATTGAACTTGCCGAGGCCGTGGGACACACGCTGCCCTCGAGCGACCCGGTCGCGCTGGGGGAGTGGTTCCGCGAATCCGCCGACTCCGGTTCCCTGGTCCGCTACCTCGAGACGTTCGACCACACCATCGCCGTCATGCAGACCAAGGAAGGCCTGTTCCGCGTCGCCAAGGAATTCGTCGAGGACCTGGCCGACGACGGCGTTGTGTACGGCGAAGTGCGGTGGGCCCCCGAACAGCACCTGCAGAAGGGCCTGAGCCTGGACGACGTCGTCGAAGCCGTGCAGGCGGGGCTGGAAGCCGGCGTCGATGCCGTCGCCGAAACCGGCCGTGACATCCAGGTCGGCCAGCTCATCACCGCCATGCGGCACGCGGACCGCGGCCAGGAGATTGCCGAGCTGGCAGTCCGGCACCGCTACAAGGGCGCGGTCGGCTTCGACATTGCCGGAGCCGAGGACGGCTTCCTGCCCTCCCGGTTCAAGGACGCCTTCACCTACCTTGCGCAGCACAACTTCCCGGCCACCGTCCACGCGGGCGAGGCCGCGGGCCTGGAGAGCATCCAGTCGGCACTGGTGGACGGCCGGGCCCTGCGCCTGGGCCACGGTGTGCGGATCGCCGAAGACGTCACCGTCGAATTCGACGAAGATGAAGGCCCCGACGCCGAAAGCGACGAAGTCAACGACAACATCGGCCTCGTGACCCTGGGCGAACTCGCCAGCTGGGTCCGCGACCGCGGCATCGCGCTGGAGATCTGCCCCTCCTCCAACCTGCAGACCGGCGCCATTGCCGGCTTCGGCGAGGGAATCGAGAGCCACCCGCTGGACATGCTCTACCAGCTCGGCTTCAACGTCACCATCAACACCGACAACCGGCTCATGAGCGGCGTGACCCTTACCGACGAGTTCGAGCTGCTCGTGGAGACCTTCGACTACGACCTCGATGACCTGCTCGAGCTGACGCTCAACGCAGCCGAGGCCGCCTTCCTTCCGCTGGAAGAGAAGGAAGCCCTGGTCGAATACATCAACGAGGCCTACGCCGACCTTGGCTAGCACCAACTCCAACGCGGTGGACGCGCCGGGCGATGGTCCCGCAGCAGGGCTCAGGCAGCTGCTGGAGACCATCGCCGAGCTGCGCGCCCACTGCCCCTGGATGGGCGCCCTCACCCACGAGTCCCTCGTGGAGTACCTCCTGGAGGAAGCCTACGAGGTCGCGGAAACCATCGAGGCCGGCGGCGGCGATGCTGAACTGAAAGCCGAGCTTGGCGACGTCCTCCTGCAGGTGGTGCTCCACGCCCGGCTCGCCGAGGAGCGCCACTCGTTTACTTTCGAGGACGTCGCCCGCGCACTCAACGCCAAGATGGTCCGCCGTAATCCGCACGTGTTCCGCCCCGACGGCTCCCTGCAGGACTCCTTCCCTGCCACGGTGGAGGCAATCGTGCTCACCTGGGACGCGGTCAAAAAGGCGGAAAAGCCCGAAAGCGGGCATGCCTTCGACGGTGTCCCTGCGGCGCTTCCGGCGCTTGCCCGGGCCCAGAAGCTCCTGGACCGGGCCGAACGGGCCGGCCTCGCCCCTGTCTCCGGGCAGGGCGGGATCCCGGCAACGGAGGAGGAGCTCGGCGAACTGCTGTTCGGCATCGTCGCAGCCGCGCGCGGCACAGGACTCGACGCCGAACGTGCCCTCCGCGGGGCGGCGCGCCGCTTCCAGGCCCAGCAAAGTGCCGCATCATGACGTCCGGGTTCTGGATAGTTTTCCGTAACCTCCGCCGCCCTCGACTACGCTAGTAGCGACTAGGACGTCGAGTTTTCCGCTAGATTCCCAGCTGTCAGATTCCCAGCCGATCGCTTCACCCAAAGGAGCAAATCCATGGCGCTTATCGATGCCATCCACGCCCGCGAGATCCTCGATTCCCGTGGCAACCCCACCGTAGAAGTTGAAGTCCTGCTCTCCGACGGCCAGATTGGCCGCGCAGCAGTTCCCTCCGGCGCCTCCACCGGCGAGCACGAGGCCGTCGAGCTCCGCGACGGCGACAAGGGCCGCTACCTCGGCAAGGGTGTCCAGAAGGCGGTCGACGCTGTCATCGACCAGATCGCCCCGGCCCTGATCGGCTTCGACGCGACGGACCAGCGCAGCATCGACCAGTCCATGATCGACCTCGACGGCACCCCCAACAAGAGCAAGCTCGGCGCCAACGCCATCCTGGGCGTGTCCCTGGCTGTCGCCAACGCCGCTGCGGCCTCCGCCGACCTGCCGCTGTACAAGTACCTGGGCGGCCCGAACGCCCACGTCCTGCCCGTGCCGCTGATGAACATCCTCAACGGCGGCTCGCACGCCGATTCCGACGTCGACATCCAGGAGTTCATGGTTGTCCCGCTCGGCGCCGAGACCTTCTCCGAAGGACTGCGCTGGGGTGTCGAGGTCTACCACGCGCTCAAGGCCGTCCTGCAGGAAAAGGGTCTTTCCACGGGCCTTGGTGACGAGGGTGGCTTCGCCCCGAACCTGCCCTCCAATCGCGCGGCCCTGGACCTGATCCAGGAAGCCATTAAGAACGCCGGCTACACCCCGGGCAAGGACATTGCGCTGGCCCTGGACGTCGCCTCGTCCGAGTTCTACACCGACGGCGCCTACCAGTTCGAAGGCAAGGCCCTGAGCTCGGCTGACATGAGCGCCTACTACGCCGAACTCGTTGCCGACTACCCGCTGGTTTCCATCGAGGACCCGCTTGACGAGAACGACTGGGAAGGCTGGAAGGCCCTCACAGACGCAATCGGCGACAAGGTCCAGATTGTCGGCGATGACCTCTTCGTCACCAACCCGGAGCGTCTGCAGACTGGCATCGACTCGAAGACCGCCAACTCGCTGCTGGTCAAGGTCAACCAGATCGGTTCCCTGACCGAGACCCTGGATGCTGTTTCCCTCGCCCAGCGCGCGGGCTACACCACCATCACTTCGCACCGTTCCGGTGAGACCGAAGACACCACGATCGCTGATATCGCCGTTGCCACCAACGCCGGCCAGATCAAGACCGGTGCCCCGGCCCGTTCCGAACGCGTCGCGAAGTACAACCAGCTGCTGCGCATCGAAGAGGAACTCGACGACGCCGCACGCTACGCCGGGCGCAGCGCCTTCCCGCGTTTCAAAGGCTAGAAGCCGCGAAAACCAGTGACCGGTGGCTATGGTTGAAAGACCATGGCCACCGGTGCTGTTTTGGATCCCTTAACAGCTGGCTTGATGCTGGCGCCTGAATGATGACGCCGCCGGTCCAGGCCGCGGAGGCCAGCAGGAGAGAAGCAAGCCAGCCCGGCAGGGACCGGGCATTACAGGAGTGACATGGCTACCCGCCGTCCCAAGGTTCCCCGGGCTGCGCCCGCGGCCCCCACGTCCCCGGCCGCAGGCTTGGGGGCAGGCGACGACGGCGACGTCATCAAGGCGGACTTCGGCGGGTCCCGCAGTGCGGCCCCAGGACAGGCACCCGGGCGTGCACCCGGCAAACAGGCGCCCAGGCCTGCGGCCGGCAAACCGGCAGCCGCACAGCCTGCATCGAGCAAACCTGCATCAAGCAAACCTGCACCGGGCGCCGGCCGGCCCAGGACAGCCAAACCCGCCGCCAAAGGCACCCCCGACCGGACGTCCACCACGAAAACCGGCACAACGGAGTCTGCGGGGTCCCTCGACCCCGTACCGGCCAAGGCGTTCTCCGGCAGGCTCCTGGCCCTCGGCGTCGTCATGATCGCCATCACCATCATGCTGGCGCCCACGGTCAAGATCTTCCTCGACAAACGCGCCGAAATCGCCGGACTACAGGCGGACATCGCGGCCCAGCAGTCGAAGCAGAACGATCTCAAGCACCAGGTCTCGCGGTGGCAGGATCCGAACTATGTGAAACAGCAGGCCCGCGACCGCATTAACATGGTTATGCCCGGAGAGACGGGCTACTGGGTATTCGGCAGCGATCTTCCTGCCGGACAGTCCGGTGGCGCCGCGGGTGCACCAACAGCTCAAGACCCGGCCAACCTGCCGTGGGTGGACTCCCTCTGGGAATCCATCAGGCGGTCGGCAACAGACTAGACGCGGCGCCCGCCGCCGGGGCCGTCGTACGGACAGCCTAAGAACAGGGCAGGAAGGTGCCGCGCCAGTGGACGAGAACCCAGGGGCACAGACCCCAGTGGCAGGGAACACTGCGAGCCCGGCAGGCACGTTTGAGGGCGGCCGTCAGCCGTCCCCGCACGACCTCGACGTCCTGAGCCGCCAGCTCGGACGGCCGGTCCGCGACGTCGTCGAGATCCCGGCACGCTGCGTCTGCGGCAACCCGCTCGTGGCGGCCACCTCGCCGCGGCTCAGCAACGGCACACCGTTTCCCACCACCTTCTACTTGACGCATCCGGTGATCACCTCCGCGGTCTCTCGGCTGGAAGCAGCCGGGCTCATGAACCGGATGAACGACCGGCTCGGCACCGACGCGGCGCTGGCTGCCGGCTACCGCGCCGCGCACGAGGCCTACCTGGCCTCCCGGGCCGAGATCGGTGCAAGGTCAGGCATCGGCTCCGTCCCCGAGATCGACGGCGTCTCCGCTGGCGGCATGCCTGCCCGGGTCAAGTGCCTGCATGTCCTCGTGGGTCATTCCCTGGCCGCCGGACCGGGCGTCAACCCGCTCGGTGATGAAGCCATCGCCGCCATCAGCGAATGGTGGACGGCGGACCGGTGCTACTGCGACGGCGCCTGGGACACCGGGGGAGAGGTTCCCGCGCAGGACCTCAGCCGCCACGGCCCGCAGGGCCTGCCGGAGATTGTCGGCCGCCCCGCCCCGGTCCGCAAGTCACGCGCCGCCGGGAACGCTGACGGCGCCGAGGCCGGACAGTGACCCGCGTCGCCGCCGTCGACTGCGGCACGAACTCCATCCGTCTGCTGATCGCGGACATCGAAACAGCCGGCGACAAGACCGGCGGGACACCGCAACTGACGGACGTCGTGCGGGAAATGCGCGTGGTCCGGCTGGGGCAGGACGTGGACGCCACCGGGGAACTTGCCCAGGAAGCCCTCGAGCGCACCTTTGCGGCAACCCGGGACTACGCCGCGCTCATTCGCGAGCATGGCGCCGAGAAAGTACGCTTCGTGGCGACGTCCGCCACCCGTGATGCCAGCAACCGGCAGGTCTTCGTCGACGGGATCCGCGAACTCCTCGGTGTGGAACCGGAAGTGATCACGGGGGATGAGGAAGCCGCGCTGTCCTTCGCCGGCGCCAGCAGCGTCCTGCCCTCCCGGGGCGAGGAACCGGTGCTCGTGGTGGATCTGGGCGGCGGCAGCACGGAGTTCGTGCTCGGAAACGCCGGCGGCGTCATCGCCGCCAGGAGCGTCGATGTCGGCTGCGTCCGCATGACCGAGCGGCACCTGCGCAGCGACCCGCCCACGGCGGAGGAGATTACCGCGGCGGAGGCCGACGTCGACGCCGCGATCGCCGAGGCGGCACGGACCGTTCCGCTGGAACGCGCCGCCGTCGTCGTCGGCGTCGCGGGTTCGGTCACCACCATCACAGCCCACGCGCTGCGCCTGCCGGAGTATTCCCCGGCCGCGATCCACGGCACGGAGCTTGGCCTGGAGGCCGCGCGGAAGGCGTGCACGGAACTCCTGGACATGTCCCGTGCGGACCGTGCCGCCCTGCCCTACATGCATCCGGGCCGGGTGGATGTGATCGGCGCCGGCGGGCTCGTCTGGCGCCGTGTCCTGGCGCGTCTCGCAGAGGCCACGGACGGCCGGATCGCCACGGCCGTCACCAGCGAACACGATATTCTTGACGGAATTGCCCTCAGCATTAGCTGATCGCGCATCAGCTGTTTGCCCCAGAAATGCGTGCTTCTGCTCGATGGCGCATCCGCCGATAGGACCCGAATGACCAGAGCAACAGCCCGGCACCGAAGGACCGCCTCGGCGTTGATGGCCTTGGCCCTCGCCGGCGGCACCCTCGCGGCGGCCCTCACTGCAGCCCCGGCCGCACAGGCCGATTCCTGGCGTGACAAGGAATACTGGCTCACCGAGTCCGGGATCATCAAGGCCTGGGAAGTCTCCAAAGGCGCGAACGTCAAAGTGGCCGTGATCGACAGCGGCGTGGACGGCACCCACCCCGACTTGCTCGGAGTCCTCACCGGCGGCGCCGACATCTCCGGGGCCGGCAGCTCCAACGGCCAGAAGAGCATCGGGGCGAAGCCCGAGCACGGCACCCTCGTGGCAACGATGCTCGCCGGACGCGGCCACCAGCCCGCCGGGGCCACGGCCACCCCGAGCCCCGGTTCCGCCCCGAGCTCTCCCGTGGGCCCGGACGGAATCGTCGGCGTTGCCCCGGAGGCACAGTTGCTGTCCGTGTCTACGTGGCTGGGGTCGGCAAACCCCGGCGGCAAGACGGACCAGGACCAGATCCCGGAGGCGGTGCGGTGGGCCGTTGACAACGGCGCCCGCGTCATCAATATCTCGCTCGGCAGTACCTCTCCTGAATGGCCGCAGAGCTGGGATGCGGCGTTCCTGTACGCGGAACAGAAGGACGTGGTGATCGTCGCCGCCGCGGGCAACCGGGTGGGCGGCAACGCGCAGGTCGGCGCTCCGGCGACCATCCCGGGCGTACTCACCGTGGCCGGGCTCGACCGCAAGGGCGCTGCGAGCATCGATTCCTCCTCCCAGGGCATCAGCATCGGTGTCGCCGCTCCCGCCGAGAACCTCGTCGGGGGCATGCCCGCTGGCGGCTACGCCGAATGGGCCGGGACCTCCGGCGCCACCCCGATCGTTGCCGGCGTCGCTGCCCTGATCCGTTCCAAATGGCCGGACATGACAGCCAGCCAGGTCATCAACCGGATTGTCACCACCGCCAAGGACGCCGGGGCGCCCGGCAAGGATCCGTTGTACGGCTTCGGTGTGCTCAACGCCGAGGCTGCCTTGAAGGCCGACGTTCCCGAAACCAAAGTCAACCCCCTGGGCTCGATTTCGGACTGGATCCGGGTCCATCGGCGGGGGAACCTGGCCACATCTGCACCGGCGGCCGCTCCCGCACCCACCAGCGCTGCCCCGACTCTTCCCGAGGCGACAGTCCCGGTCGCGGAGCCGGCGTCCCAGCTCGACGACGCCGTTCCGGCCCTGGTGGTCCTGGGATTCGGCGGATTGTTCGTGTGCATCCTCGGGGCAGCCGCGTTCCACCTGAGGCGTGCACTGCGGGGCCCCAAGGAGTCGCCCGGGGATCCGGAAACCGGGGTCCTGGATTCAGTAGGGTCGGGGGACCCGACATAGTTAGTGAAGTTTTTCACAAACTACTGTATTCTTGACCCATGGCATCCTCCCCTCAGCTCCAGGACCGTCCCCGGGTACTCGTCGTCGGCGGCGGGTACGTCGGCCTGTACGTAGCCCTCAAACTGCAGAAAAAGATCGCGAACGCCGGCGGCATCGTCACCGTCGTGGATCCCCTGCCCTACATGACCTACCAGCCCTTCCTGCCCGAAGTTGCCGGCGGCAACATCGAGGCGCGCCACGCCGTCGTCTCGCACCGCAAGCACCTGAAGCAGACTGAACTGATCGAGGGCCGCGTTACCTCGATCGATCACGCCAACCGCACCGCCGTGATTGCACCGGCCGACGGCGGCGAGAACTTCGAGATTCCCTACTTCGACGTCGTCGTGGCCGCCGGTGCCATCACCCGCACCTTCCCCATCAAGGGCCTTGCGGAGAAGGGCATCGGCCTGAAGACCATCGAGGAAGCCGTGGCCCTGCGCAACGGTGTCCTTGAGCGCATCGAAACCGGCTCCCTCATGACCGACCCCGTCCAGCGCGCCCGCGCGCTGACGTTCGTCGTCGTCGGCGGCGGCTTCGCCGGCATCGAGTGCATCACCGAAATGGAGGACCTGGCCCGCGCCGCGGTCAAGAACAACCCGCGCGTCAAGCAGGAGGAAGTCCGCTTCGTCCTGGTCGAGGCCATGGGCCGCATCATGCCTGAGGTCACCGCGAAGCAGGCCGAATGGGTCGTGGAGCACCTCCGCAGCCGCGGCATCGAGGTTCTGCTCAACACGTCCCTCGACAACGCCGAGGGGTCCCTGAAGCTCATCAACCTCCCGGACAAGTCCCCGGCGCAGGAATTCGAATCCGACACCCTGGTCTGGACTGCCGGCGTGCAGGCCAACCCGATGGTCCGCTCCACCGATTTCCCGCTCGAGCCCCGCGGACGCGTCCGTGTTCTCGCCGACCTGCGCATCGCAGGCGACGAAGGAATTGTCGAGAACGCCTGGGCTGCCGGCGACGTTGCGGCAGTGCCGGACCTCACGGGCAGCGGCCTGCCGGATGGCACCTGCGTTCCCAACGCCCAGCACGCCCTTCGCCAGGCCAAGCGCCTCGCCAAGAACCTGTGGGCCTCCCGCTGGAACAAGGAGCTCAAGGACTACAAGCACAAGAACCTGGGCGCCGTCGCCGGCTTCGGCGAATGGAAGGGTGTAGCCAACATCAATCTCGTGGGCCGTATCGGGCTCAAGGGCCCGCTGGCCTGGCTGGCACACCGCGGCTACCACGGCCTGGCCATGCCGACTGTTGAGCGCAAGATCCGCGTCATCTCCGGCTGGTTCTGGCAGCTCTTCCTGGGCCGCGACACCACGCAGCTGATGGACCTGGACAACCCCCGCGGCGCCTTCGTGGCCGCAGCGACGCCGGCACCCAAGCCGGCCGCCGCTGCCGCCGCCCCGGCAGCCGGGAAGCCGGCGCCGGAGGCTGCCAAGTCCGATGCCAAGGAAGCTGTTCCGGCCGATTCCAAGTAGCCCGCAGTAGCCGTTCGACGGCGGCTGTTCCCCTTCGGGGGAGCGGCCGCCGTTGCCGTTCGCGGACCCGCACGCACGCGTGAGCGCGGCCGGAACCCGGCCGCGTTCCGGCCGGTGGCCGGGCGGTGGCGGGGCCGTGGCGGGCGGAACCGCGCCTAGACTGGCTGGATGACTGGTGAAAAAGACCTCCGCACGTTGCTGGCAACCATGCACCCCGTGCGTCGCGACGGCGAGTTCGTCTACGTGCTCTGGCCCCATGGCAAGCCCCTGGCGGGCGGGATCGCGGCGGCCGTCCGCGAGGCCGAGGGGCTGACGGTAGTGATGCCGCGGGCTGATGCGGACGGCCTCGGGCTGTCGTACGACTTTGTCGCGGCCTGGATCACGCTTGAGGTGCATTCCTCGCTGGAAGCCGTGGGCCTGACGGCCGCCGTCAGCGCCGCCCTGACTGAGGCGAAAATCAGCTGCAACGTCCTGGCCGGCTTCCATCATGACCACCTGCTGGTGCCCGTGGCGGACGCCGAGCGGGCCCTTGAGGTCTTGCACGAACTGGTGGAAGACAGCGGGCAGCAGCGGTCCGCGCCTGCGCTCACGATGCGCAGCGAACAACCCGCAGACCGCCCGGCCGTCCTGGCACTTACCGGCGCTGCCTTTACCGTGTCACCCGTGACAGGGCTGCCGGTCGAGGGGGAGCCGGAGGAGGTCGGACTGCTGAACAGCCTCTTCGACTGCGAGGACTACCTGCCGGAGTTCAGCATCGTCGCGGAGCTCGACGGCGAGATCGTCGGCCATGTCATCAGCACCCGCGGGCGGGTAGGGGACCTGGAACTCTTGGGCCTTGGCCCAATCGGGGTCCTGCCGCGGCTCCAGCGGCACGGGATCGGTACGGCGCTCATGAACGAAACCGTGGCCCGCGCCAACGCCGCGGGGGAGCGGGGCATCGCCCTGCTGGGCAGCCCGGAGTTCTATTCCCGCTTCGGATTCGTACCCTCCACGTCCCTTGGCGTGGAGTCACCGGATGCTGCGTGGGGAGGCCATTTCCAGCTTCTGCCGCTGGCCGTCTGGCCCGGAGGCGTCAGCGGGACCTTCCGTTACGCAGCACCGTTCACGCACTGATAGCGGGCCCCGGACGGGATACCATTGACCGGGCGCCCCAGTAGCCCAATTGGCAGAGGCAGCGGACTTAAAATCCGCGTGTTGTGGGTTCGAGTCCCACCTGGGGCACAGGGCGGGTCCAAGGGCACGGACGGCCACCTTGCGGGGCCGTCCGGAGCCTTCTCCGCGCCTTCCGCCTCCTCGCGTGATGACCGTAACGCCGCCCGCCGCTCCTGGCAGATTTCCTCTATGCAACGAGTGTTATAAGGATGTGACCCTAGTCACTTATGTTCGGGCCGAAATTGCATTAGCTTGAAGTTAAATCAGGAACACCTGATCTTTCGCGTCAAAGGCCGTTCGCACCTTTAGATCGAGGAGATTCTTCATGACTTCACTCCCCCAGGTGGCGCCGCGCATAGCTAAGCTCACAGCGCTTAGCATCGGCGTCGCCCTTCTGGCTACGGCTTGTGGCGGTACGTCCACCCCGACGTCGACCGGGTCCGCTTCCGCCAAGGCCGCCGGCATCTCCTGCCCGGCCCCCAGCGCTACCGCCGGAGCCAGCACTGCGGCCGGCGCCGGCGGATCCGTGCCCGCATCATCCACCACCACCCCCACGCCCCTGAAGATTGGCTCGCTCCTGCCGACCACCGGATCCCTGGCATTCCTCGGCCCGCCCGAAATCGCGGGTGTCAACCTGGGCATCAAGGAAGTCAATGATGCCGGCGGCGTGCTCGGCAAGCCTGTCGAGGTCATCCACCGCGACTCCGGTGACACCAAGACGGACATCGCCACCCAGTCCACCACCGCATTGCTGGGCCAGGGCGTCAGCGCCATCGTCGGTGCCGCATCCTCAGGCGTGTCAAAGACGGTCATCAACCAGATCACCGGCGCCGGCGTGGTCCAGTTCTCCCCGGCCAACACCTCGCCGGACTTCACCACGTGGGATGACAAGGGCCTTTACTGGCGCACTGCTCCCTCGGATGTGCTCCAGGGCAAGGTCCTCGGCAACTACATGGCGACCTGTGGCGCTCAGACCGTCGGCATGATCGTCTTGAACGATGCCTACGGAACCGGTCTTGCGAAGAACGTGCAGGCCGCATTTGAAGCAGCCGGCGGCAAGGTCGTTGCCCAGGAGCTCTTCAACGAAGGCGACTCCCAGTTCAGCAGCCAGGTGGACAAGGTCCTCGCAGCCAAGCCGGACGCCATTGCCCTGATCACCTTTGACCAGGCTAAGAGCATCGTGCCGCTCATGACGGGCAAGGGTGTCAAGCCCACCCAGATGTTCATGGTGGACGGCAACATGTCCGACTACAGCAAGGACTTCCAGCCGGGCACCCTGAAGGGCGCCGAAGGCACCATCCCCGGCACCTTCGCCAAGGATGACTTCAAGAAGAAGCTCCTGGCCATTGATCCGGCACTGAAGGACTACAGCTACTCCGGCGAGTCCTACGACGCAGTGAACCTGATCGCGCTGGCAGCCGAGGAAGCCAAGAGCACCAAGGGCACCGATATCGCTGCACACCTGAAGGACGTTTCCGAAGGTGGCGAAAAGTGCAACGACTTCCCGTCCTGTGTCACCCTCCTGCGCAACGGCAAGGACATCGACTACGACGGCCAGTCCGGTCCCGTAACTTTCTCCGACGCCGGGGACCCGACGGAAGCCTACATCGGCATCTACCAGTTCCAGGATGACAACACCTACAAGCCCGTAAAGGAAGAATTCGGCAAGCTGTAAGGCCGCTTCCCAACGACGCACAGGAGACCCCCGTCCAGCCGGACGGGGGTCTCTTGCGTGCAGGGGAGGGGTCCATGCGGAGCCCGGAGCGCGGAACCAGGCGGCGGTGTGGAACCCGCTGGGCGCTACGGAATCGGACGAGGGCTACGCGGATCCGAGGGGCGCTGGTCCGGAACCGGTGCGGAAAGGGAGCTCGGGTTGCGGCGTGCGGGTGGAGCCAACCGGAATGTTGCCAGAGGCCCGGAAGCCCAGCCAGACGCCCCCCCCAGGCACGCAGAAGGGCCGCCACCGGCTGGTGACGGCCCTTCCAGGAGGTAGGGGATGCTAGTCCTCGTCGGCCAGGGTACCCAGATACAGCTGGATGACCTTGGGGTCCTTCATGAGCTCCCGGCCGGTGCCCGTGTACGCGTCCTTGCCCTGGTCGAGGACATAGCCGCGGTCACAGATCTGAAGGCAGCGGCGTGCGTTCTGCTCCACCATGATCACTGAGACGCCGGCCCGGTTGATCTCGTGAACCCGCAGGAAGGTCTCGTCCTGTTTGACGGGGGAGAGGCCTGCGGAGGGCTCGTCGAGCAGCAGCACGGCCGGATCCATCATGAGGGCCCGGCCCATCGCCACCATCTGGCGCTCCCCGCCGGAGAGCGAGCCTGCACGCTGGGCGCGCCTCTTGGCGAGCTCGGGGAACAGGCTGGTCACGAAGTCGAACCGCTCGGAGAAATCCTTGGGCCGCTGGAACATGCCCATCTGCAGGTTCTCTTCGATGGTCAGGGCCGCAAAGACGTTGTTGGTCTGCGGGACAAAACCCACGCCGCGGCTGACGAGCTTGTTGGCCTTGAGCCCCGTGATGTTCTGCCCGCGGACCACAACTGATCCGGAGTGGACCTTGACCAGGCCGAACATCGCCTTCAGCAGCGTGGACTTGCCGGCTCCGTTGGGGCCGATGATGCCGATCAGTTCGCCTTTGCGGGCTTCGATGCTGCAGCCGTTGAGGATATTGACCCCGGGGATGTAACCGGCCACCAGGTCGGTGACTTTGACCACCGAATCCTCATCGTGCACGGGCATTGCGGCGGGTGCCGCGCTGGTGGCGCTCATTCTGTGTCCTTCTCTGTATGGCTCGGCAGGCCGCCGCGGTTCGGCTCCTCCGCGCTGCGGCGGCCGTGCGTCGTCCCGTTCGGCTCCGGCTCCTTCGCCTCCGTGGTGAGAACGTCGGCGGAGATGATGCCGGCGTTCTCCGTGCCGACGATCGACTCCTCGTCCGCTTCCAGTTCGGCTGCGAGTTCCTTGATGCCTTCGGAGTCGCCAAGATCGACGTCGTGGTGGGCGCCGAGGTAGGCGTCGATCACGGCCGGGTTCTTCATGACCTCTGCGGGCGGGCCTTCGGCGACGATCTTGCCTTCGGCCATCACCACGACCCAGTCGGCGATGTGGCGGACCATGTGCATGTCGTGCTCGACGAACAGCACGGTCATGCCCTCGGCCTTGAGGTTCTTGATGTGGTCCAGAAGCGACTGCGTCAGCGCCGGGTTGACGCCAGCCATGGGCTCGTCGAGCATGACCAGTTTCGGCCGCACCATGAGGGACCTCGCCATTTCCAGCAACTTGCGCTGGCCGCCGGAGAGCGACGCCGCGTAGTCATCCTTCTTGGTGTCCAGCTTGAACTTCTCCAGCAGCACGTTGGCCTCGTCCGTGATCTGCTTCTCGCGGCCGCCCCACATGCCCTTGAACAAGGCCTTGGACAGCCGCTCGCCGGGCTGGTGGGACGCGCCGAGCCGCATGTTTTCCATGACCGTGAGCTTGCCCATGACCTTGGTGAGCTGGAAGGTGCGCACCATGCCCATGCGGGCCACCTTGTAGGAGGAGACGCCGGCGATGCTCTGGCCCTCGAACTGCCATTTGCCCGAGTTGGGTGTATCGAAGCCCGTGAGCAGGTTGAACAGCGTGGTCTTGCCGGCACCGTTGGGGCCGATCAGCGCCGTGATCTTGTGCCGCGGGATCTCCAGGTATTCGACGTCGACGGCGTTGATGCCGCCGAAGCTGCGGGTCACGTTTTCCGCCACCACGATGGGATCCCGCTTCTTGCAGCCGGGAGCGACCTCGCCGGCGGCGATCGGACGGGAGTCCGTCATGTAGTTGATGTCTTCTTCTGTTGACTTTTCGCTCATGCGAACGCCAGCTCCTTCTTATTGCCGAAGACTCCCTGGGGCCTGAAGATCATCAAAAGCATCAGCGCGACGCCTACCAGGATGTAGCGCAGCTGTCCGGCCTGGACCGTATTCAGCCACGTGACGGCACCGGATTCAATCAGGCCGTACAGGATGCCTTGGGTCAGTGAGAGCACGACCCAGAAGATCATGGCGCCGACGACCGGACCGAGCACCGTGCCAAGACCGCCCAGCAGCAGGCAGGTGTAGAGGAAGAACGTCAGTTCGGTGCCGTAGTTCGCCGGCTGCACGGCGCCGCGGGGGAGGGTGAAGACCATGCCTGCGAGGGCGCCGAGGACGCCGCCGATGATCAGGGCCTGCATCTTGTAGGCGTAGACGTTCTTGCCGAGCGAGCGGACGGCGTTCTCGTCCTCGCGGATGCCTTTGAGGACCCGGCCCCACGGGCTGCGCATCAGCAGCCACACCAGGGTGCAGCAGATGATGACGACGGCCCAGCCGACAACCCGGATGAAGAAGTCCCTGTTGTTCATGCCCAGGTATGAACCTGCGGGAAACGGGTTCATGGCGTAGAAGTCGCCCTCGAACGCGGCCAGGCCGTTGGCCGAGCCGGTCACCGAGGTCAGCTGGTTCGTTGTGACGATGTAGCGGACGATTTCGGCAGCCGCAATCGTCACGATGGCCAGATAGTCGGCCCGCAGGCGGAGGGTCGGGATACCCAGCAGCATGGCGAAAATGGCCGAACAGACGACGGCGATAAGCAGGCCGACGAAGAACGGGACCTTGAAGGTCAGCGTGGAGATGGCGAAGCCGTAGGCCCCCACCGCCATGAAGCCGGCCTGGCCGAAGTTGAGCAGGCCCGAGTAGCCGAAGTGGACGGCGAGGCCCAGGGCGGCGAGGGCGTAGGCCGCCGTCGTCGGGCTGAATAGTTCGCCCGCAGCGCTTGAAAGAATGAATCCGAAGTCCATGGCTATCTCCTAACCCACGCGCTCGCGGCGGCCCAAAATGCCCTGGGGACGGAACAAGAGGACAACAATCATGATGAACAGCGCTCCCACATATTTGAGGTCGGCGGCGAGGCCGAACACGGTGGTCAGCTCCACGAAGATGCCGACGATGACGGATCCGATCAGGGCGCCGAAGACCGTGCCGAGGCCGCCCAGGGTGACGCCGGCGAAGATGAGCAGCAGGATCTGCGAGCCCATGTCGAACGTGACGCCGGGACGGTAGTACGCCCACAGGATGCCGCCGAGGGAGGCCAGCATGCCGCCGGTGATCCACACGATCCGGATGACGGAGTCGACGTCGATGCCGGAGGCGGCGGCCAGGGCCGGGTTGTCAGCCACCGCGCGGGTGGCCTTGCCCAGGCGGGTCTTGAGCAGGACGATGCCGATCAGGGCGATGACGACCGCGCTGATCACAAGCGACCAGAGGTTGTTGGGCGAGATCGATACCGGCCCGATCTGGATTTCCGCGCTCTGCGCGAACGGCAGTTGCTGGGTGGCGCCCCCGAAGTAGAACTGGATCACGTAGCGGACGGCCAGTGCGAGGCCGATACTGACGATCATCATCGGGACCAGGCCCGTTCCGCGGCGCCGCAGCGGCTTCCACAGGCCGGCGTCCTGGACGTAGCCGAACAGTCCTCCGCCGAGCAGGGCCAGCACGATGGCGAGCCAGAAGGGCAGGTGCATGGCGTTGAACGCGAAGACAAGAACGGCACCCAGGGTGACCATCTCGCCGTGGGCGAAGTTGGTCAGGCCGGTCGTGCCGAAGATCAGCGACAACCCCACGGAGGCGAGGGCGAGCAGCAGCCCGAAGCTCAGGCCGGCCACGAGCCGGTTGAGCAGGTTCTGGCCGAAGTCCTGCTGCTGGATTACGATGCCTTTGCCGAAGGCGAAGATCACCGAGAGGTTGGAGGTCTGGCTGAACGTGACCTTACGGGGATTTTCCTGGCCCTCGGCAAGCTTGATTCCTTGCGGAAGCGTGGATTCATCCAGCTTGACCTCGTACGTTCCCTGCGTGGGGACGCCGATGGTCCATGAACCGTTGGCAGCCGATTTGGCGGTTCCGGTGAAGTCCCCGCTTTTGGCGGTGATGGTCACGTCAGCGATCGGGGCGCGGTCGTCGCCGCGCAGGAAGCCGCTGATGCTGTTCGCGAACTGGGTGCTCGACGGGGATGGTGTCGGCGACGGGGTCGTGGCCTGGGATGCCGGGGCGACGACGAGCAGGAGCGCGGCGACGGTGGCGAATACAGCCCCCACAGCTTTCGCCAGTCTGCCGCGCCGTCTCGGCGACGGGCCTCTCGGTGTGCTTCTCAAATTGAAAACCTCCACGTGGGGATGGTCTGGGTTGCGCCTTTGCAACCGCTGCGAACGGTCAGGGGACGAGGGGTGTTGCGATGCGGTGGAGCGAAAAGCTTGTGATGTTCGTCACCCTGTGTGGCCCATGTTACAGCCCGGGACGGGCAAAGAATGCCGCTGCGAGCAGGGAGAACGTCGCGATCGCGTAACAACCGCGTGACCTGCGGCGCACCGCGCCTGCCCTTGGCTGGGAAAACTTTTGTTGATCCCGGGTGTTCCCAAACTCTCAGCCGCTGCAGGGGCCGGCCGCAGGACTGCGACAGCGCTCCAGCAGCCAGCTGCGGCGCGCGTTCCGGGCGGGAATCCGCCGCCCGGCAGATCACGGTTGCGTTGCGGCCGGTCCCGGGCAGGAACCATCTCCGCCTCCGGACCGTGGGAGTTGATAGCGTGAGAGTACTGATCGCTCCTCAATCGCTATCCAGAGGTCATCACCCACCCCCTATATATGGAGGACACCCGCAATGGCACATGGCGGAAACCCGATCTTCAACGGAAGGAATTTCCGTGGAGCCACCCAGGCACCGCCTGCCCGGCAGGCCGGGTTCGGGCAGGTCCCGTACGGCCAGAACACCTACGGCCAGGGGCCGTTCGGCCCCGGACAGTCCGGCCAGTTCCCGGGCCGCGCTCCCGGCCAGGTGATGGACGGCCAGGGCGGCTGGGCGGCACCGCAGCAGGGGATGACCCAGGAGCAGCTCCAGGAGATGTACAACCGGCCGGCCGCCGGCCCGGCTGACACCGGCCGTATGACTTTCGACGACGTTATCGTCAAGACCGCAGCCTGCCTCGGCGTACTCATGGCGGGCGCGGCCGTGACGTTGGTCGTCGCGCAGGGCCTGGCCATGATGCTGATGCTCGTGGGCGCACTGGGCGGCTTTGTCCTCGCCATGGTCAACACCTTCAAGAAGCAGCCCTCGCCGGTGTTGATCCTGGCGTACGCCGCGCTCGAGGGCCTGTTCCTCGGCGGGCTGACCCGGATCCTGGATGGCCTGTACCCGGGCGTCGGCCTTCAGGCGGTCATCGGCACGCTCTCCGTCTTTGCCGTCACCCTCGTCCTCTTCAAGAGCGGCAAGGTGCGCGCCTCGCCCAAGGCCATGCGTTTCTTCATGATCGCCCTGATCGGCTACGCCGTCTTCGCCCTCATCAACATGGTCATGATGTGGACCGGCGCCGTCGATTCGCCGTTCGGCCTGCGCACCAGCGTGCACATTTTCGGCATTCCGCTGGGCGTCTTCATCGGCCTGCTGGCGATCGGCCTGGCTGCGTTCTCCCTCATCATGGACTTCACCAGCATCGAGGCCGGCGTCCGCAACGGAGCCCCGCAGCGGTTCTCCTGGACCGCCGCCTTCGGCCTCACGGTCACCCTGGTGTGGCTCTACGTCGAGATCATCCGGCTGCTTGCGATCCTTCGCGGCGACGACTGAGCCGGCCGAGCCGCAACTGACAACGTCCGGGACACTCCGGAAGGCGAGGGCCCTGCCGAAGGCGGGGCCCTTTTCTGTGCGCCCGGTTCCGGGTGCAGCCCGGCCTGGGCCCGGGCTATGCCAGCCGCATGGCTCCCGCCGCGGGGCGGACGCTGAAGATCTCGGGCGCGGCGTACCCGGCGGCGGCGAAGGCGCGCCCGACGCCGGAGCGCACCTGCTGTTCCGCGCCCACCGGGGCCAGGGCGATCGCGGAGCCGCCGAAACCGCCGCCGGTCATCCGCGCCCCGACGGCCCCGGCCGACCGGGCGCTGTCCACCGCCAGGTCCAGTTCAGGGCAGGAGATCTCGAAATCGTCCCGCATCGAGGCGTGGGAGGCATCGAGCAGGGGGCCGATGGCGCCCGGGCCGGAGGCCTCGAGGAGTTCCACTGTCTGGAGCACGCGGTCGTTTTCCGTGACGACGTGACGGACCCGGCGGAAGGTCACCGGGTCCAGGAGGCCGCTGGCCTCTTCGAGGTCTTCCATTCCGACGTCGCGCAGGGCGGCCACGCCGAGGACTTCGGCGCCGAGCTCGCACGATTCCCGCCGGGAGGCGTAGCCGCCGTTGGCGTGGGAGTGGGAGACCTTGGTGTCGATCACCAGCAGCACCAGCCCGGCGCCCTCGGCGTCGAACGGCACGAGTCGGATGCTGTGGTCCCTGCAGTCGAGGAAGACCGCGTGGCCGGCCGTGGCGCGCAGCGACGCGGACTGGTCCATGATGCCCGTGGGGGCGCCGACGAAGTCGTTCTCGGCCCGCTGCGTGGCCAGGACCATGTCCCGGGCGCCAAGTCCGGCCGCCGTGAGGTCGTTCAGTGCCGAAATGACGGCGCACTCAATCGCATGGGAAGAGGACAGGCCGGCGCCGCGGGGCACGTCGGAGTCCAGGAGGAGGTCCAGGCCCGGGACATGGAGGCCGCGCTGCTGCAGCGCCCAAACGACGCCGAGCGGATATTTGGTCCATCCCCGGGCGGTTGCCCGGTCCAGGGACGCGGCATCCGCCGTCGTCAGCCCCTGGTTGCCGAACGTGGACAGGAGACGGAGGGTCGTATCCGGCCGGACACGGACCGCCACGCGGGCGGTCCGGTCGATGGCGAACGGGAGAACGAAGCCTTCGTTGTAGTCAGTGTGCTCGCCGATCAGGTTGACCCGGCCCGGCGCCTGCCAGACGCCGTCGGGCGCGGCGCCGAAGACGCCCGCAAATTTGGCGGCCAGTTCCTTGGTGCCCAGGGGGATGGTCATGCCGGGCGTCCTGCGCTGATGCGGTTCATGGGTCCAAGGTATACGGCTTGCGGCGCGGGTCTGTACGGTGGTGCCCATGGATGCCAGCTCTTTCCCTTCCCCCGACCCCGGTCCCGGCGCCTCCGAGCGGCGCTACGCGTCCGGCCGGCAGTACGAGTTACGGCGCGGTGACGCGCTCGCCGTCGTCACCGGGCTGGCCGCCGGCCTCCGTTGGTACAGCCGCGGCGGCACTCAGCTGACCGAGAGCTATGGCGATGCGGAAATCCCGCCCGGCGCCACCGGGATCACCCTGGCTCCGTGGGCCAACCGGGTCGAGGACGGCATCTGGTACCTGAACGGCAAGAAACAGCAGCTCGACATCACCGAAGTCTCCCGGAACAACGCCAGCCACGGGCTCCTGCGCAACACGGGCTACGAACTCGTGGACGAAGACGAATTCTCGGTCACCCTCGAAGCGGCCGTTTTCCCCCAGCACGGCTATCCGTTCCTGCTGCGCCACCGGGTCCGGTACGAACTGGCCGAGGATCTGGGGCTGGACGTGCGGCAGACCCTCATCAACGATTCCCAGGATGCTGCCCCGTTCGTGCTCGGCTCCCACCCTTACCTGCGCCTGGGCGAAGTGCCCAGCGAAGATCTCACAGTCACCGTCGGGGCCGGTACCCGGCTCGTGACAGACACCCGGCTCATCCCGCGGAGCAGCGAACCGGTCAGCGGCGACTTCGACCTGCGTGGCGGCCGGACGGTCCGCGGGCTCGACATCGACTCCGCATACACGGACCTGCAGTTTGACGGCGGCGTGTCCCGGCACACGCTGAGCTCAGCGGACGGCCGGAGCGTGAGCCTCTGGCAGGACGAGAACTGCACCTACGTTCACGTCTTTGTCACGACGAAGTTCCCGGGCCGGCCCAAGGCGGTGGCGATCGAGCCCATGACCGGACCCGCCAATGCCTTCAACAGCGGCGACGGCCTCCGCTGGCTGCCGCCGGGGGAGCAGTTCTCCATCAACTGGGGGATCAGCGCTTCCCTGGCCGGCCGGGACAGCTAGCTGGACTGACCCGGCAACCGATTGGATTCCCATTCGCCTGCCGGGCCGGGCCCGGCCGGCCCCGGCTGGACCGGCCTATCCGCGCCGGCCGGTTTCCCATTGTGTCGCCGCTGCGGAATTATGGGCCCATGACGCCAGCTGAGGACGCCACGCCCACCCGCCCCGATGTCTCCGCCCGCCCGAGCGGCCGGACGGACCGGGAGCTGGACCAGGACATTCCCTACGGCGTGCGCATCGCGGCGTCCTGGGCCTGGCGGATCGGGCTCATCCTGGTGGTGGGCGGCGCGCTGCTGTGGCTGCTGGGCAGGGTCAGCTTCCTCATCATCCCTGTCATGGTGGCCGCCCTCCTGGCGGGACTCCTCAGCCCCGTGACGCAGTGGATGAGGCGCCGGCGGGTACCGAACGGGCCCGCCGTCGCACTGACCGTGCTTGGCTTCATTGGCGTGATTGCCGGCGCGCTGGCGCTTGTGGGCCGGCAGCTTACCGCCGGGTTCGGCGAGCTGTGGTCCCAAGCGCTCACCGGGGTCCAGCAGGTGCAGGCGTGGCTGTCCGAGGGCCCGCTGCACCTGACCGCTGACCAGATCGATAAGTACATCCAGGACGGCACCGCGGCGCTGCAGAACAACAGCAGCAGCATCCTCAGCGGGGCACTGACCTTCGGGAGCACGGCCGGCCACTTCGCCGCCGGGCTGGTCCTGGCCTTGTTCGTGCTGATCTTCTTCCTGCTCGAAGGTGACAGGATCTGGGCTTTCATCGTCCGGCTCCTGCCCCGCAAGGCGCGGCTCGCGGCCGACGGCGCCGGACGCCGCGGGTGGACCTCGATGGTCAGCTACGCGCGGATCCAGATGTTCGTGGCGTTTGTGGACGCGCTCGGAATCGGCGCCGGCGCCGCCATCATCGGTGTACCGCTCGCCCTGCCGCTCGGTGTCCTTGTCTTCATCGGTTCCTTCATCCCGGTCGTCGGCGCCCTCGTGACCGGCGCGGTCGCGGTGCTCCTGGCGCTCGTCGCCAACGGTCCCGTCAGTGCCCTGATCATGCTGGCGATCGTGCTGGCCGTCCAGCAGCTGGAAAGCCACATCCTGCAACCGCTCGTCATGGGAAGGGCCGTCGCCCTGCATCCCGTGGCCGTGATCCTGTCCGTCGCGGCGGGCTCCTACCTGGCCGGAATCCCGGGTGCCCTCTTCTCGGTCCCGCTCCTCGCCGTAGCAAACTCGTCGATTCGCTACATTGCCGCCAGAACGTGGGAACATGATGAAGTGCTGGCAACCGCGGGCCAAAGCACTCCTGCGCCTGGGGAGACCGGCACTGACACCACCTTCCAGGACGTCCACCTGCCGGATGGAACCCCCGGCCGCGCGGGCGCCGCACCCACCAGCGGTGTCCCGGGCAGCGATGCCGGACGGGACACCGGAGCCTGATCCTTCAGAAGGAGAACAGTTCGTGAATACGATCGAGAGCCTGCCCGTCACGCTGGACGATGTCCTGGAGGCGCAGAAGCTGCTCGACGGGATTATTACGCGGACGCCTGTCGAATCCTCCCGCGCCCTGGGCAGCATGGTCGGCGGCGAGGTCTTCCTCAAATGCGAAAACCTGCAACGCGCCGGCTCCTTCAAGGTCCGCGGCGCCTATGTCCGGATGGCGAAACTCTCCGACTCGGAGAAGCGGCGCGGCGTCGTCGCGGCATCGGCCGGCAACCACGCCCAGGGTGTGGCCGTCGCGGCGAAGAGCCTTGGCATCAAGGCCCGCATCTACATGCCGCTGGGCGTTGCCTTGCCCAAGCTCGCCGCGACCCGCAGCCACGGCGCCGAGGTGGTGCTGCACGGGCACAATGTCGACGAAGCCCTTGCCGAGGCCAAACGCTACGCCGATGAAACCGGCGCCGTCTTTGTCCATCCGTTCGACGACGTCGACGTCGTCGCCGGCCAGGGCACCGTCGGGCTGGAGATCCTCGAACAAGTCCCCGACGTCGACACCATCCTGATGGGTGTCGGTGGCGGCGGGCTGCTGGCCGGCGTCGCCGTGGCCGTCAAGGCCCGGGCCAAGGAACTCGGCCGCGAAATCCGCATCATCGGTGTGCAGGCCGAAAACGCGGCTGCCTACCCGCCGTCGCTCGCCGCCGACGCCCTGGTCCCGCTCAAGCGCGTCTCCACGATGGCGGACGGCATTGCCGTCGGCCGGCCCGGGCAGCTGCCCTTCAGCATCATCCGCGAACTGGTCGACGACGTCGTTACCGTCAGCGAAGACGCCCTGGCCCGGGCGCTGATCTTCCTGCTCGAACGCGCCAAGATGGTGGTCGAACCCGCCGGTGCCGTCGGCGTGGCGGCGCTCATGGAAGGCAAGATCGAGAACCCGGGAACCGTTGCGGTGGTCCTCTCCGGCGGCAACATCGACCCCATGCTGATGCTCAAAGTCATCCAGCGGGGCCTCTCCGCCGCGGGCCGCTACATGACGGTCCGGATGATGCTCGATGACCGCCCGGGCTCGCTGGCCACGATCGCCCGGATCATCGCCGAAAACGACGCCAACGTCACCGGGCTGGACCACACCCGGGTCGGCGGTTCCATCAGCATGGGCGACGTCTCCATCACAGTGAACCTGGAAACCAAAGGCCACGAGCACTGCGAGCAGGTCCTCGCCGCCCTCCGGGCCGAGGGCTTCCAGCCGATCGTGGTGCACTAGCGGCCGTGGTGCTGGACGCGCCCCGCGACGGACGTCCCGGCACGGGCGGCACGACGGCTGCCCGTGCCCGCGGGGGACTGGTGGTGGTGGGCACTTTCGTGGCGCTGCTCTACGTGATCGAGATCGTCAACACGCTCATGTTCCATGCGCTGAACGGCATGTTCGGCCTGCGTCCGCGCCGCCTCGACGGGATCCTCGACATCCTGACTTTCCCGCTGCTGCATGCCAGCCTGGCCCATTTGGCCTCCAACACACTGCCGCTGTTAATCTTCGGGTTCCTCGTGCTCCTGTCCGGGCTGAGGATCTTTGTCATTGCCCTGGCCACAAGCTGGCTCGGGTCCGGGGTGGCGGTGTGGCTGATCGGGGTAAACATCACCGTGGGCGCTTCCGGGCTGGTGTTCGGGCTCTTCGCCTTCCTGCTGGTACGCGGCTTCGTGAACCGGAGCTGGCGGCAGATCCTGCTGTCCGTGGTGCTGTTCCTGGCCTACGGCGGCATCCTCTTCGGCATGCTGCCGGCGGTGGCAAGCTTCGTGTCCTGGCAGGCGCACCTGGGCGGTGCGATCGGCGGTGTCCTCGCGGCCCTGTTCCTCAGCACCCGGCGGGCCCGGGCACTGCACCCATAGCGCCCGGCGGCCCGGGTCGCTGCGCCCATAGCGCCGGGCTGCCCACCTCCCGCCGAAAACGACAAACGACGCCGGCCCTCCCGCGAGGGGGAGGGCCGGCGTCGTAAGTTACGTCCGGGCCGGTGCTAGCCGGCGTAAGGCTTGGCGGACATGATCTCGACCGTGATGTCCTTGCCGTTCGGGGCGGTGTAGCTGAGCTTGTCGCCCTCCTTGTGGCCGACGATGGCCGCTCCCAGGGGGGACTTTTCGCTGAAGACATCCAGGTCCGAGTCTCCGGCGATCTCGCGGGAGCCGAGCAGGAACGTCTCTTCGTCGCCGGCGATCTTGGCCACCACGATCATGCCGGGCTCCACGATGCCGTCGTCTGCCGGGGCCTCGCCCACGTGGGCGTCGCGGAGCAGTGCGGTGAGCTGGCGGATGCGGGCCTCGATCTTGCCCTGTTCCTCCTTGGCGGCGTGGTAGCCGCCGTTCTCCTTGAGGTCGCCCTCCTGGCGCGCAGCTTCGATCTTCTGGACGATATCCGCCCGGCCGGGGCCGGAAAGGTGGTCCAGCTCTGCCTTCAGGCGGTCAAAAGCTTCCTGGGTAAGCCAAGCTGCAGTTGCGCTGTTGGTGGTAGACACGGACTTCTCCTTTTGGTGGTCATACAAGCAAAGACCCCGCCACGGTGGCCACTTTTATGACTCAGTAACCAGCTCAGCGGGGGAAAGGTATTGATCCATTGTAGTCAATCCTGTGGATAAACCAAAGAACACTGCGGCGTGGATCACACCGTGTTACACCGGGCCCTGGGTGCCGGGCTACTTGGCGGTGTCGGGAATCCAGCAGTTGTCCACGACGCCGGAAACGGCTTGGGACTCCGTATGGAGCACCGCCCGGTGGCTGGTGGTGCGTCCGCCGTCCTGGCCGGCGTCGGACCCGTTGGGCCCGATGTCGACGACTTTCCAGCCGACTATGGCGAACTTTGCGTCCAGGGCCTTGACCGCGCACTTGGCGTCCGCGGCCGGATCCTTCGTGACCTGGAAGTCGATTTGCGTCAGGGTGGCGTCCGGGGTGCTGTAGCCGATGTCCTTGGAGCTGACACTGGCCGTTGCCGACGACGTCGAGACCCACGCCAGCAGTGCGATGCCGACCGCGAGGGCGGCAATGAGGATGTTGCGTTTGGCTTTGCGGGTCAGTGCAGGCTTTTGACCGCCGTAACGATTGGCTAGGCTGGTAGATGCCGGCGCGGCAGGCTGATCCTCGGAAGTCACCACTCCAGTTTAGTGTGGATCAGGCGCGGAATTATCCGCGCCGACGGTCAGCCCCGCGGAGGCAGCGCCAGATCCGCCCGTCCAGACTCGTACAGCAAACACGTACAGCAGAAAGAGGAGCCGTCCCACGATGACAGCGTCCCCCAACCCGTCAGCACCGCTTCGACTGTTGGCTGTTCATGCTCATCCCGACGACGAATCCAGCAAGGGCGCCGCCACGATGGCCATGTACGCCGCCGCGGGCGTGGACGTCCTCGTGGCCACGTGCACGGACGGTTCCCGCGGCGACATCCAGAACCCTGCGATGGAGCACCAGCCGCACCCCAAACGCGACATGGCAGGCGCCCGCCGGCTGGAAATGGACAACGCGGCCAAGGTCCTTGGCGTGCGCCAGCGCTGGCTGGGATTCGTCGACTCGGGGTTGCCCGAAGGCGATCCCCTGCCGCCGCTTCCTGCCGGTTCCTTCGCCGTGCAGCCCCTGGAACGGGCCGCCGCACCCCTGGTCCGGTTGGTCCGGTCCTTCAAGCCGCAGGTGATCTTGAGCTACGACGAGAACGGCGGTTATCCGCACCCGGACCACATCATGGCGCACCGGGTGGCCGTTGAAGCCTTCGAAGCTGCCGGCGATCCCGCCCGGTACCAGGGCACCGGCGAAGCCTGGCAGCCCAGCAAGCTGTATTACGACCGTGCCTTCAGCCCCGACCGCTTCCGCGCGCTCCACTTCGCACTGGAGGAAGCCGGCCTGCAGTCCCCGTACGCCGAGCGCCTGGCAGCTTGGCTTGAGGCGGACGCGGAGGGGCACACGCCACCAGCACCGACGCACCCCACCACCACCCAGATCGATAGCGGCGACTTCTTTGAAGCCCGCGACGATGCGCTGAGGTCGCACCGCACGCAGGTGGATCCGGAAGGCTTCTTCTTCGCGGTGTCCCCAGCCATGCAGCGCCGGGTCTGGCCTTGGGAGGACTACTCCCTCATCCAGTCCCGGATCCCTACGGAACTCCCCGAGAAGGATCTCTTTGCCGGGCTAAGATAGTCCAGACAGGGCGTTTCTATGTCGTGTAGAAGCCTCCCGGCAGAAGACCTCCACAGAAATCCCTTCACAAAGCGCCACCAGAAGTAGCCCTGCCGTCGACCCCACACGTCGATCCTCGCAACCGGGGCCCGCATCAGTTCCCACAGAAGGTTCCCACCGTGCATTCCTTGCTCATCGCCCTGGCAACATCCCCGGCGCCGACCCCGACGCCGTCGCTGCGGCCAGGACTGTCCGAAGACCAGGTCACGCCGGGCCTTCTGGGCTTCGTACTGACCGCCTTCATCGTGATCCTGACAGCACTCCTGATCGTGGACATGGTCCGGCGTATCCGCCGGGTCCGGTACCGTGCCCAGGTGGAAGAAGAGCGCGGGGCCGCTGATGTGGCCGGGACCGACGCCGGCACCGAGGACAGCGCCGAGGGGACCGCGCGTCCTGCCGGCGGTGGCGCACCCCGTCCGGAAGCCAACGGCGATGCGGGACCCGGAACCCGCTAGGCGCGGTCCCTTCGGGGACTTCCCCGGGGCAGCCAACGCACTGGCGGGGGAACCCTCTGCCTATCTCCGGCAGCATGCCCACAACCCCGTCCACTGGCGCCCGTTCGGGGACGAGGCCTTCGCCGCTGCCGCCGCACGGGACGTTCCGGTCTTCGTTTCGATCGGCTATGCGGCCTGTCACTGGTGCCACGTGATGGCCCACGAATCGTTCGAGGACCAGGGCACGGCCGATTACCTGAACGCCAACTTCGTCGCCGTCAAAGTGGACAGGGAAGAGCGCCCGGACGTCGACGCCGTCTACATGGCCGCCACCCAGGCGATCAGCGGCGAAGGCGGCTGGCCGATGTCCGTCTTCCTGCTGCCCGACGGACGCGCGTTCCACGCCGGCACCTACTTCCCGCCGCGGCCCATGCCAGGAAGGCCCTCCTTCCGCCAGGTCCTGGAGGCCGTGCGCGAGGCCTGGGAGGACCGCCGCGGAGCAGTCGAAGCGAACGCCGACAGGCTCGCCCGTGGCCTTGCCGCGGCTGCGTCCGCTGCGGCCGTGCACCTGGACGGGCCACCGGAACCCGTCGACGCCGCACTGCTCGAGGAGGCCGTGCGCGCGCTGGCACGGTCCGAAGACCCGGCCGGCGGCGGCTTTGGGGCCGCGCCGAAATTCCCGCCCTCGGCGGTCCTGGAATTCCTCATCCGGCACGCAGCTGCTGGGTCAAAGGCCGTGGCCCCGGACACTGCGACCACTGGCACGGTGACCGCTGGTACTGCAACCACTGGCACTAGGGCCCCGGGCACGGCGGAGGCCGCCCGCGACATGGCGGGTCGCACTCTCGCGGCAATGTCCCGCTCGGCACTTTTCGACCAGCTCGACGGCGGCTTTGCCCGCTATTCGGTGACCCGGGACTGGTCCGTGCCGCACTTCGAGAAAATGCTCTACGACAACGCGCAACTGCTGCGCGTCTACGTCCACTGGGTCCGGCTTGGCGGCACGGCGGAGTACCCGGCGGAGGAAGCCGCTGAGGTCGCCGGACGTACTGCCGACTGGCTGCTTGCCTCGCTGGGGCTGACGGCGGACCCGGCATCCCGCGCGGGCCAGGTCGGCCGGACGGACGCTGCACGTCAGCCGGACGCCGGGCCTGATGCCCTCGCCTCGTCCCTGGACGCCGACACCGTGGTGGATGGCGTCAGCTCCGAAGGAGCCAGCTACCTGTGGACCCCCGGAGAGCTCGCGCGCCTGCTGGGGCCCGCGGACGGCCCCGCGGTGGCACGGCTCATGAACGTGCAGGCCGCAGGCACCGTCTCCGCCGACGGATCCCCCATGCACCCGGGCCGGACGCTCAGTGATGCGGAAGCTGCACTCTGGCGCAGGGTGCGGCCCGTACTCCTCGAAGCCCGTGCCGCACGGCCGCAGCCTGCCCGCGATGACAAGGTCGTAGCCGGCTGGAACGGGCTGGCCTTAGCTGCGCTGGCCGAAGCTGCCGCCGTGCTGGAGCGGCCGGACCTGCTGGCTGCCGCTGAACGGATTGCCGAATACCTGGAGCGCGTGCACTGGCAGCCGGGTTCCGGTCCGGAACCCGGGACACTCGTGCGGGTGTCCCATGCCGGAGTGGCTCGGGGGATCGGGGGGTTGCTGGAGGACTACGCCTTCTGCGCCGAAGGGCTGCTTTCGCTCTACGCCGTTTCCGCGCGCACACGCTGGTACCTGCTGGCCGAGGCCGTCGTGCAGGCGGCCTGCGGACGGTTCGTGACCGAAGGAGTCCTGAGGGACACGGAGGGCGCGTCGGCGCAGGTGTTCAATGCCCAGGGCGGGCGTGCCTCCCTTGACCCCTTCGATAACGCCGCCCCCAGCGGCGCCGCAGCCTTCGCAGGCGTGCTGCTGGCGTACTCGGCCCTCTCCGGCTCCAGCGAACACCGCGCCCTGGCCGGCAACATTTTCGCCGTGCTGCCGCCCCTGGCAGTCCGCGCACCCCGGGTGGCAGGCTGGCTGCTCGCCACGGCGCAGGCGGCACTCGCCGGCCCGGTGGAAGCCGCCGTCGTTGGCGCGGACACACCGCAGCGCGCTGCACTGCACCGGGAACTGCTGCTGTCTCCGAGCCCCGGGCTCGTGATTGCGGTCCAGGACGCGGCCCTCCGGGAGGACACCGGGCTGACGCAGGTGCCGCTCCTGCGCGGGCGCGAGGCAGCTCCGGACGGAACTGCGCTGGTCTACCTGTGCCGCGGCATGGTCTGCGATCTTCCGGTGGGTTCTGCCGCGAAAATGCGCGAACGCCTCGCTACCATGGCGGAATGACTTTCCGGGGCGGCTTCGAACTCGTGGTGTTCGACTGTGACGGCGTCCTCGTCGATTCCGAGGTGATCGCCGTGCGGGTGGACCAGCTGGTGCTCGCGGACCTGGGCTGGGAGCTCGAACTGGAAGAAATCGTGGAACGCTTCGTGGGCAAGAGCGAGGCGAATTTCATCGCCACGGTCGAACAGCAACTGGGGATCGAGCTGGCCGAGGGCTGGGACGGCAAATACGAGCCGTGGTACCGGCAGGCGTTCGAGCGTGACCTCGTGGCCGTCGACGGCATCGTGGAAGCCCTGGACCGGCTCGGGCTTCCGCACTGCGTTGCCTCAAGCGGCAGCCACGCGAAGATGCAGCGGACCCTCGGGCAGACCGGACTGCTGGACCGGTTCGAAGGGCGGATCTTCAGCGCCACGGAAGTGCCGAACGGCAAGCCGGCGCCGGACCTGTTTTTGCACGCGGCGGACCGGCTCGGCACTCACCCGGCGCGGTGCGCCGTCATCGAGGACAGCGCCTACGGTGTTCAGGCGGCGCGGGCGGCCGGGATGCACGTCTTCGCCTATGCCGGCGGGGTAACCCCGGCCGGGCGGCTGTCTGGCCCGGGTACCACCGTGTTCCACGACATGCGGGACCTGCCGGAGCTCATTGCCGCCGGACGTCCCGGCTGACCCTCCCTCCCGGCGTCGCTGTCTCAAAGGTTGGGAGAATCCGCACGGGCAGCCGCACTATGCCGGCAGGCTCAGCCCAGGACAGCGATGGCAATCGCGATGAAGTGCGCTGCGAAGGCCAGGACCGTAAACGCGTGGAACAGTTCATGGAAACCGAAGTGCTTGTAACTGAAGTTCGGTTTCTTCAGGGCATAGAAGACCGCACCGGCGATGTAAAGCGCGCCGCCGACGCAGATCAGCACGGCAGCGGGAACACTCGCGGCGAAGAAGTCCGGCAGGTAGAACAGTGCCCCGCATCCCAGGGCAATGTAGATCGGCACGTAGAGCAGGCGCGGCGCATGGGTCCAGAGCACCCGGAAGAGCACTCCCAGGATGGCCCCGCACCAGATCACCCACAACAGCAGGACGGCCTTGGGCCGCTCCAGGAGCGCCCAGGCGAGGGGCGTATAGCTGCCGGCGATGACCAGCATGATGTTCGTGTGGTCCAGCCGCTTCAGCACGACCTTCACGCGCGGCGACCAGTTCCCGCGGTGGTAGACGGCGCTCACGCCGAACAGCAGCACCCCGGTCAGGCCGTAGATGGCGGAGGCGAGCTTTAGGTCCGGCGTCGGGGCCAGGATTACAAGCACCAGGCCGGCCGCCAAAGCGAGCGGCGCCGTCACGGTATGGATCCAGCCGCGCCACTTGGGCTTGATCATCAGGAGTTCGGCGATCCGGACCGCGGCATCGTCCATCGCTCGGTTTCCACGGGCCGTGGGCTGCTCCGGCCGGGGCTCAGGAGTGTTGCTTTCCATTCCGCCATAATAACCTACGCTCCGGTAGGTTACTCAGGAGTAACAAGCGACCCTACTAGAATCGTTCCAGCCGTGCACGTGCTCCGCCCTCCGGCAGGTAGCCTAGGATCTGCACTGCGCAAAGTACCTCAAGGAAGCCAGGTGAATCTCCGGATGGAATTGCCCGGATTCCTCTACGGCTTCTACGAGCGCAGGATCCAGCGCTCCCTGGACCCTGCGCGCATCCCGCGTCATATCGGCGTCATGGTGGATGGCAACCGGCGCTGGGCCCGCCAGTTCAACGCCCCCACAAGCCAGGGGCACCAGGCCGGCGCCGACAAAATCCACGAGTTCCTCGGCTGGTGCCAGGAGCTCGGCGTCAAGGTCGTCACGCTCTACATGCTCTCCACGGACAACATGAACCGCTCGGGGGAGGAGCTCGATCTCCTCATGGGCATCATCGCCAACACCCTGGACCGGCTGGACGACGACGCCAACATTTCGGTGCACGCCATGGGCGCCCCGGAACTGCTGCCGGACTATCTGGCCGAGCGGCTGAACAAGCTCACCGCCCGCACACCTGCCCGGGAGAAGATCCACGTGAATGTCGCCGTCGGCTACGGGGGACGGCGCGAGATCGTCGACGCCGTCCGGGAACTGCTGCACGACGCCGTCGCCCGCGGCTCGGACATCGGGAAGCTGGCTGACGAGCTCACCGTGGATGACATCTCCAGGTTCCTCTACACGCGTGGCCAGCCCGATCCGGACCTCGTGATCCGCACCTCGGGGGAGCAGCGGCTGTCCGGGTTCCTGATGTGGCAAAGCGCCTACAGCGAGTTCTACTTCTGCGAGGCCCTCTGGCCTGCGTTCCGCAAAGTGGACTTCCTGCGCGCCCTGCGTGACTATGCGGGCAGGCAGCGCCGGTTCGGCGCCTGAGCCGTTCACGCGGAGTTCACGGTGAGGTAACAAGAATCGCCGGAAAATGGGCCCGGAATGTGGCGTCGGAGGCTTACGCTAATCCCATCGGCAGGCAATTCGCCGGCCGATCGGGGAGGCCAGTACTATGGAGCGGATTTTCGCACCGGATGTATGGGAGGCCGCGTCCGGCCTCCAGGCCGAGCCGCCTCACCAATAACAATTCCGGGCACTGCCCCGGGGCTGGAGTCGATGTGGCTATTTCTGAGCAACTGCCCGACGTCATTTCCGACCAGGGACAGAAAGCTACCTCTCGCGCCAAGCGAGCCACCTCAAAGACCGGTGCAGCACGAACAGATGCTGTGGCCGGTCTTGCTGTTTCCGGGGAAGGAACAGGGAACCGGGGCGCGGCCCGCAGCTTCGTGATCGATACCTCCGTGCTGCTCTCCGATCCGCGGGCCATCCTGCGCTTCGCCGAGCACGAGGTCATCCTGCCGATTGTCGTCATCACCGAGCTCGAAGGAAAGCGCCACGACCCGGAGCTGGGTTACTTCGCGCGCAGGGCCCTGCGGCTGCTCGATGACCTGCGTCTTGAGCACGGCGGCCTGGACCGTCCCATCCCGCTGGGCCGCGACGGCGGCACGCTCACGGTGGAGCTGAACCACATTTCCGCCGAGGTGCTGCCTGCGGGCTTCCGCGGGGCGGACAACGACAGCCGCATCCTCGCGGTCGCCAAGAACCTGGCCAACGAGGGCCGCGACGTGACGGTGGTGTCCAAGGACCTGCCGATGCGCGTCAAGGCCTCGGCCATGGGGCTGTTGGCCGACGAGTACCGCAACGAACTCGTGAAGGATTCGGGCTGGACCGGCATGGCCGAGATCGATGCCGGCGAGGACGAGGTGGCGACCCTCTACGGCCACGAGCCGGTCTTCATCCCCGCGGCTGCGGAGATGCCGACCAACACCGGGCTGGTGCTGCTGTCCAGCCGCGGTTCGGCACTCGGGCGGGTGGGCGCGGACAAGCAGGTCCGCCTCGTCAGGGGCGACCGCGACGTCTTCGGCCTCCACGGCCGTTCGGCGGAGCAGCGACTTGCGATCGACCTCCTCATGGACCCGTCGGTGGGCATCGTGTCCCTCGGCGGACGCGCCGGTACCGGCAAGTCCGCCCTGGCCCTGTGCGCCGGTCTTGAGGCCGTCCTGGAGCGCCGCGAGCACCGCAAGGTGATCGTCTTCCGCCCGCTCTATGCGGTGGGCGGGCAGGAACTGGGCTACCTGCCCGGATCCGAGGCGGAGAAGATGAACCCGTGGGCCCAGGCGGTGTTCGACACCCTGGGTGCGCTCGTCAGCCAGGAAGTCGTCGAGGAAGTGATGGACCGCGGCATGCTTGAAGTCATGCCGCTGACCCACATCCGGGGACGGTCGCTGCATGATGCGTTCGTGATCGTGGACGAGGCACAGTCCCTCGAGAAGAACGTCCTGCTCACCGTGATGAGCCGGATCGGTCAGAACTCCAAGATCGTCCTGACCCACGACGTCGCCCAGCGCGACAACCTGCGGGTCGGACGGCACGACGGCGTCGCCGCCGTTGTCGAGACGCTCAAGGGCCACCCGCTCTTCGGCCACATCACCCTGACGCGGTCCGAGCGCTCGCCGATCGCGGCACTGGTGACGGAACTGCTGGAGGGCGCGGAGATCTAGGCTCATTCCGCGAAGGGCCGTGGCTGGGTTCGCCGGGCCGCGGCCCTTCGCCGTTGTTGGGTTTGCCGTGGTTGCGTTCGCCGGGCCACGGCCTTTCGCCGTCGCTTAGCGCAGAGGTCCCTTCCCAAGGCTCGCAAGCTCGCCTCGGGGCCCGCGGGACGCTGCTTGCGACGCATGGGACCCGCTGCGGTCGCTGGGCGACCTCCGGGGTCCGATGCGACGCGATGCGCTCCTTTACGAAAGACCGCGTCCCGGCAGGTTTGTCCTTCACGTTGCGAAAGTCCGCGTCCCGGCTGGCGAGCGTCCCACCTTACGATAGTCCGCGTCCCGGCTGGTGAGCCTCTCATCGTCGCGGGGCTGCGGTGTCCCGCAAAGGAGCGCATCGCCGACCAAAGCGAAGCGAAGGTCGCCCAGCGACCGCAGCGCAGCGACGGGAGGTGTCTAAGCGACGGCGGGACGCCGCGGCCACGCCTCGGGTTACTTTTGAATGCCCAGGAACTTTGCGGTGGCTTCGTGGCCTTCCACCTGCAGGTTCCAGTCGGGGCGCTTGAAGGATCGCGTGGTGAGACGGACCTTCTGGACTTCCTGGAGTTCGCCGCCCCAGGCGGCCCGGGTCACGCCGTTCAGCTCGTAACCGAGGGCGCGGGAAACGCCGAGGGACTGCTGGTTCCAGGCCGCGGCCTCGGATTCGGCAACCTCGGCGCCGAGCCAGCCAAAGGCATACAGGGCGACGGCGGCCCGCATCTCCTTGCCGAAGCCTTGGCCTTGGGCGCTCTTGCG
This sequence comes from Arthrobacter sp. 05T442, assembly GCF_056395945.1. NCBI lineage: Bacteria > Bacillati > Actinomycetota > Actinomycetes > Micrococcales > Micrococcaceae > Arthrobacter > Arthrobacter sp. 05T442. The sequence continues at coordinate 120,603 of NZ_JBFTKM010000004.1, forward strand.
GAGCCAGGATCCTGTGCTGACCGTCTTGAGGGTCGCGAAGTCCTTGCCCTCGATGTCCTGGCAGCCGATGAATTCGCCCTCGTGCCAGATCGCCAGCAGCAGGGTCCATTCCTGCGGCGACATGTTCGCCCGGCACCGCCAGTACCACTGCGCCATGTTTGCGCCGAGCTCATCGGCGGGGGCCTCGGTCCACGGGTTGCTGAAGGGGCTGCGCCCGGGCTCGTGGATGCCGCTCAGGGCCGCCTGCACGGCGGACGGAATCTCCTCGTCACGGATCGGCCGGAGGGTGAGGCGGGGCGTGGTCAGCGTGAGGCCGAAGGGCGGCCAAAAAGGGACGGGCGCAGTCATTTCGGAAGCCTAGCCGCGGGCGCCCCGGACCGCCAGTCACACGCCCCGCGGAACGTCCCAGCTGATGTGCCGGCGCACATCGGTGAGGTTCATTGATTCGGCAAGGAAGAGGTCATCGAGCATGTACTCGTCCACGGCCAGGATCCGCAGCCAGTGGCCGTAGCTGGCTGGCCCGTCGCTGGCTCCCGGCGCGTCCAGCCAGCGGCTCGAGACGCAGACCCCGGTGCCGGCGTCGATCCTCAGCAGCGTGCGCCCGGGCCGGCACAGGGGCGCTCCGGGATCGGCGGGCCGGTAACTTGCGTTGGGACTGACGGTGGTTTCCAGGGCTGGCCGGCCCTCGTGGTCCACCTCGGTGATGGGACCTAGCTCGACGGCGTTGGAGTTCGGGAATTCGAGCGGTACGGGGCTGCTTCCTGCCAGCTCGACGGGGTCCAGGGCGGCGGCGAAGCGGGCGTTGCCGAAGGAGGGTTCACCGTAGGCGGCCTCCGGCCGGCGCCGGACCAGGCCGCCGTCGTCGTAGACCGGCGTGAGCAGGTGCGGGGGCAGGAGCCAGGACTTCCGTGTGGAACGGACGTAGAAGCCGTCCCGGGAATCGTTGATCCCGGTGGTGCTGTGGAGGACCAGCCCATCGGCGGTTTCAAGCCGCATCGCGCCGGGGCGCCGCAGCCACGCCCTGACGAGGTCCGGCGCCCCGGATTCCGCCGAACTCGCCGGTGGCCGGTCCAGGTATTCGAACCGCAGCGACTGCCACTTCCAGGGCGAGGAGCGGCATAGGTTCCGGAACGCAGCAGCCTGCTCCGCCGGGCCGCCGGGCGCGCGGGGCTCGCGCCGGTTCCTGCTGTCCCATGCGGCCATATCCACAGTTTACGCGGGGGTCCGTCCCGGCGGGAGGAATATCGCGTAGCATCCGAGAGTGATCGAACGACTCGGCGAACTCGGCGCAGCCAACATGCCGGCCTTCTGGCTCGTGATGGCCGCCTGCGTGTATTTTGCGGTCATGGCCGTCCGGCTCGCGGTCATCGACGTCCGGCACCACCTCCTGCCGGACCGGATCGTCTTCCCGTCGTACGCCGTCGCTGGGCTCCTCCTGCTGGGGGCCGCCGCCAGCCAGATGTTCGCGGGCGCGCAGACCTCCGACGCCGGCGCCGGAATGTTCGGGGTGCCCGGGCTCCGCGTGCTGGCCGGGGGAGCGGTGCTGTGGCTGTTCTACTTCCTGCTGCGTGCCGTGTACCCGCCGGGGATGGGTTTTGGCGACGTGAAACTGGCCGGGGTCCTGGGGATGTACCTGGGCTTCCTCGGCTGGCCGCATGTATTCGCGGGCACCTTCGCGGCGTTTGTGCTCGGCGGGCTGTGGAGCGTCGCCCTGCTTACCCTGCGCCGCGGCACCCTGAAATCGGCCATTCCCTTCGGGCCCTTCATGCTGGCCGGTGCCGCCGCCGCCATGCTGATGCCCGCGCTCTGACCACCGGCCGGACGATGCCGCCGATCGCGCCAGGCGGAAGGCCCCGTCTAGGCTGTCGGGATGGCTACCCCGGACTTCATCCTCAGGCTGCGCGAAAAAATAGGTCACGAGACTCTCTGGCTTCCCGGTGTCCGGGGAGTGGTGTTCGATGACGCCGGACGGGTGCTGCTCGGTCAACGGGCGGACAACGGGCGCTGGGGCCTGATCACCGGGATCCTGGAACCCGGTGAGGATCCGGCACCGGGTCTGCTCCGGGAGATCCTCGAGGAGACGGGCGTCGTAGCCGTCACCGAACGTCTCGTGTCCGTTGACGCCGTGGGCCCTACGATCTACCCGAACGGGGACGTCTGCCACTTCCTGACCCTCGTCTTCTGTTGCCGCTATGTGTCCGGCGAAGCCAGGATCAACGACGACGAATCCCGGGCGGTGGGCTGGTTCCGGCCGGCGGACTTCCCGGAGCTGATGCCCGGTCACCGGGAAGCCGTCCGGCTCGCAGCTGATCCGGCCGCCGCCGTCCGGTACCGGCGCTGACGTGCGCCACCGGCGAAGGAACGCCGCAACCCCCAAGGTTTGCGGCGGTCCTTCGATTCACCCGGGTTGATTCATCCGGGCTGGTCCAGCCGGGCAGGCGAGGCTCAGCTGCGAGCGCGCGTGAGCCCGTCGCCGTCGTTCCTGACGGCGGTGGCGCGCGCGGCGTGCCGTTCGGCCTCGAGGAGCTCAGCTTCCTCGCCGCCCACGGCCTCGCCGCGGGCCACCATGCCGGCGGTGTCCGAGAGCGGGATCTGCTTCAGGGTCAGCGCGAGGACCAACGCGATCCCGAGGAAGGGCAGCAGGTACCAGAACACAGGCGCCAGTGAATCGGCGTAGGCATTGACGATCGCGTCCTTGAGCTGTGCCGGAAGCTGGCTCAGGGCCTGCGGGTCCAGGGTGCGGGTGGACTGCGAGGCCTGCGCGGCGGAAGCGCCCGCGCCGGTGAACGCCGTGGTCAGGGACTCGGAGAGACGGGTGGTGAAGATGGAGCCGAACACTGCGACGCCAAGCGAGGCGCCCACTTCGCGGAAGTAGTTGTTGGTGCTGGTCGCGGTGCCGATCTGTTCTGCCGGCACGGAGTTCTGCACCACCAGCACGATGACCTGCATGATCGAGCCCAGGCCGGCACCGAAGACGAACAGCTGCACACAGATGACCCAGATGGGAGTCGCTGCGGTCAGGGTGGTCAGCCACAGCATCGCGGCAATGGTCAGGGCGGCGCCGAGGACCGGGAACATCTTGTACTTGCCGGTCTTGGAAATGCGGATACCGGAGAAGATGGCCATGCCCATCAGGCCCACCATCATGGGCAGCATGAGCAGTCCGGATTCCGCGGCGGAGGTGCCGGAGGACATCTGCAGGAAGGTCGGGACGAAGGCGATCGCCGCGAACATGCCAAGGCCAAGGGTGAAGCCGATCGCCGTGGAGTTCACGAAGATCCGGTTCTTGAACAGGCTCAGCGGAATGATGGGGTCCTCGGCCTTGCGCTCCACGAGCACGAAAGCGATGGCCGCCAGCACCATGCCGGCGCCGAAGGTCCAGGTCAGCGGCGAATCCCAGCCCTCGTCCTTCTTACCGCCGAAGTCGGTGAAGAAGATCAGGCAGGTGGTGGCAGCGGAGAGCAGCAGCACGCCGGGGAGGTCAATCCGTTTCTCGGCCTTCTTGTTGGGCAGGGTCAGCGTGAACCAGGCGATGGTGAACGCTGCGATGCCGACCGGGATGTTGATGTAAAAGGCCCATTCCCAGGTCAGGTGGTCCACGAAGAAGCCACCCAGCAGGGGGCCGGCGACGGCGGAGAGGCCGAAGATCGCGCCCAGCGGCCCCATGTACTTGCCGCGCTCCTTGGCCGGCACGATGTCCGCGATGATGGCCTGCGAGAGGATCATCAGCCCGCCGCCGCCCAGGCCCTGGATGGCGCGGAAAATGACGAAGCCCCAGAAGTCGCTGGCGAAGGCGCAGCCCACGGAGGCGAGCGTGAACAGCCCGATGGCGACCAGGAACAGGTTCCGCCGGCCCAGGATGTCGCCGAACTTGCCGTAGATCGGCATGACGATGGTGGTGGCCAGCAGGTAGGCGGTGGTGATCCACGCCTGGTGTTCCACGCCGCCGAGCTTGCCGACGATGGTGGGCATGGCCGTGGACACGATGGTCTGGTCCAGGCTGGAGAGCAGCATGCCCGCGATGAGGGCGGAGAAAATGATCCAGATACGCTTCTGGGTCAGCAGCAGCGGTTCGGCTGCTGGTTTGGTGCTGACGGCGGAACTCATTGGGGTCCTTCGGGGGAGAGCGGCAGGGAGATGCCAAAGGGCTGGCAGAACAGGGTGCGGGCCGCTGCGACGTTCTCGAGCAGCATGTCCTTGTACGGGCGGGTGTTGCCCTCGGAGAAGTAGACGGCGCTCGTTTTCCGGGCGATCGCGCCCAGGAGGAGGACGGCCATGCGGACGACCGGATGCTCCGGGGCCACCCCTTCCCGGGCCGAGAGCAGCCGGGCGAAGTCGGCTTCACGTTGTTCCGAGGCGCCGATAATCCGCAGCATCAGCTGGGGTTCCTTCTGGATGACGCCGATCAGCTGGCGGGTCTCTTCCTCGGTGGCGTTCATGTGTTCGGATAGGTCGAGGGAGAGCTGCACAAGGTCCTCCAGCAGGGTCGGTGAGACGGTCCCGGGGGCAGAGCCGGCGCCGCCTTCGATGAAGCGGCTCACCACCTCGGCCGGGAAGTCATCGTCGACGTGCCCGATGATCGCGTCTTCCTTTGTCGGGAAGTAGTTGAAAAAGGTCCGGCGGGAGATCCCTGTCCGTTCGCAGACTTCCTCCACGGTGTAGCCGTTGAGGCCGCGCTCGGCAGTCAGGGAACGCGCGACGGCGGTGATCGCGGCCCGTGTCGCGGCCCGTTTGCGCTCGCGGAGGCCGACCTCAGAGATTGCACTGTTGCTCATATAGTGTATTTTTACACTAAATCCGAATTAGTGCAAAGAGCTTGGCCGGTCGGTGCGGTCGATATTGTCGCTGCCCGCCGTAGCCTGCTCGTGTCCAGCGGCCGGGGTAGAGCCCCGGTTCCTGGGCCGGACACGACGGCGGCCGGCGCCTTTCGGAGGAAAGGCGCCGGCCGCAGGGAACCGGATCCCGGACTAGGCCTTGTGCGGCGGACGTGTCATGGACATGACGTCCAGGGCGGTGTCCAGCTGATCTTCGGTCAGTTCGCCGCGCTCGAGGAAGCCCATGGCCACCACGGTTTCGCGGATGGTCAGGCCCTCGGCCACGGCCTTCTTGGCGATCTTGGCGGCGTTCTCGTAACCGATGAACTTGTTCAACGGCGTGACGATGGACGGCGAGGCCTCGGCGAGGAAGCGCGCACGCTCCACGTTGGCGGTGATGCCGTCGATCATCTTGTCCGCCATGACGCGGCTGGTGTTGGCCAGCAGACGCACGGACTCGAGCAGGTTGGCGGCCATAACGGGAATGCCGACGTTCAGCTCGAAGGCGCCGTTGGTGCCCGACCAGGCAATGGCGGTGTCGTTGCCGATGACCTGGGCGCAGACCATGATGGAGGCTTCGCAGATGACCGGGTTGACTTTGCCGGGCATGATCGAGGAGCCGGGCTGCAGGTCGGGGATTGCGATTTCGCCGAGGCCGGTGTTGGGGCCGGAGCCCATCCAGCGGAGGTCGTTGTTGATCTTCATGAACGAGATCGCAATGTTGCGCAGCTGGCTGGAGGCCTCGATCAGGCCGTCGCGGTTGGCCTGGGCCTCGAAGTGGTCGCGGGCTTCGGTCAGCGGCAGGCCGGTGTCGGCGGCGAGCAGTTCGATCACGCGCTCCGGGAAGCCGGCCGGGGTGTTGATGCCGGTGCCGACGGCGGTGCCGCCGAGGGGGACCTCGGCGACACGGGGAAGGGAAGCGTTGATGCGCTCGACGCCGTAGCGGACCTGGGCGGCGTAGCCGCCGAATTCCTGGCCAAGGGTGACGGGGGTGGCGTCCATGAGGTGGGTGCGGCCGGACTTCACGACGTCCTTGAACTCGACGGCCTTGCGGTCCAGCGAGTCGGCGAGGTAGCCGAGGGCCGGAATGAGGTCGTTGATGAGGGCGGAGGTGGCAGCGACGTGGACGGAGGTCGGGAAGACGTCATTGGAGGACTGGGAGGCGTTGACGTGGTCGTTCGGGTGGACCACCTTGTCGCTTCCGCCGGCCTTGAGGGCGCGGGTGGCGAGTTCGGCGATGACCTCGTTGGTGTTCATGTTCGAGGACGTACCGGAGCCGGTCTGGAAGACGTCGATCGGGAAGTCGCCGTCGTACTTGCCGGCCGCCACCTCATCCGCGGCGTCCGCAATCGCCTGGGCCAGCTCGCCGTCGAGCACTCCCAGTTCTGCGTTGGCCTGCGCGGCCGCCTTCTTGACCCGGGCGAGGGCTTCGATGTGGGTGCGCTCCAGGGTCTTGCCGGAGATGGGGAAGTTCTCCACTGCGCGCTGCGTCTGTGCACGGTACAAGGCGTTCACGGGGACGCGGACTTCGCCCATCGTGTCGTGTTCAATGCGGAACTCTTCGGTGTTCAACTCATCTGTGGAAGTCATGGGGCTAGCTTATTGGGCGCGGGCGTCCCACCGAAAACCGTGAACGGCGTGCTACTGCCCGCCGGGGAGTCCCTCGAGTTCGCCGATTCCGGATACGAGGTCGGCCCTGCCGTCCACGAGGCTGTACGCAAGCCCGATCACGGCCGCCCGGCCGCCTTCGACTGCGTCTGAAATCACACGGGAACTGTCCACCAGGCGCTGCGAGGTCTGTTTGACGTTCTCGACCACCATGTCGTTGATCTCGGGCTGGTTGTTGCGCAGCGAGGTGAGCACGGCGGGGGTGATGCGCTCGACGAGGCTGCGCATGAAGCCGACGGGCATCTGGCCGGTTTCCACGGCGCTCTTGGTAGCCGTCACCGCGCCGCAGCTGTCGTGCCCGAGCACGACGATTAGCGGGACGCCGAGGATGCTGACGCTGTACTCCAGTGAGCCGAGCACGGCATCATCGATCACCTGGCCGGCCGTGCGAACCACGAACGCGTCCCCGAGGCCGAGGTCGAAGATAATTTCGGCCGCGAGCCGGGAGTCGGAGCAGCCGAAGATCACGGCGAACGGGTGCTGGTTCTCCACGAGGGAGGACCGGCGGGATGCATCCTGGTTGGGGTGGGAGGCTTTGCCGGCGACGAATCGTTCATTGCCTTCACGGAGGCGGCGCCAAGCCAGGGCGGGAGTCAGGTAAGTGGCCACGGCCAATAGCTTACGGCGAAGGGGTGCCTGTTGGTGAAACCGGTGTGTCGGGCCGGGCGGCGGATGACGGGCTGTTGAGTGACTTCACGACGGCAGTTGCCAGCGCGGAGAATTCATCGAGCTGCGCCGTCCCGGTCAGGACGACCGTGGTGCCGGCATGGACGAGCACCATGGACTTCTCGCCCTTGCCGGTGTCGCGAAGTTCCCAGTCCAGTCCACCAGCGTTCCGGGTTCCCGTCACCCGGGCGTTTTTGGTCTGCTCCAGCAACCACGTCGGGTTGGCCTGCCGTGTCTGCACCAGCCCGATGAAGGACTCCCTGGGGGTGACGAAGCCGACCTCCCACGCGGCCACGCCGCTCCCGGCGCCCGAGTTCCACCGGGCATAGTTGGGGCGGAAGTTGCCGCCCGGCTCCGGGGCCACGGGTGTGAATCCCGCCACATCCGCGGCGTTCTGCGCGACAGCGCTGACGTTGATGTCCGGCCGGTAGCCGTCGGTCTTCGGCGACGGATTCATGAGGACGATCGGCAGGAAAGCCGCGATGCTCACGACCAGGGCGATGATCATGCCCATCACCGAGGCGTTCGCCCTTTTCGCCGCGGCCGCCGGGATGACGGGCCGGACGGGCGTCTGGCCGGCCGCGGCCGGGTCTGTTTTGGGGTCCGCGGCGGCCGGAGAAGGCTGGGTTCCGGGGGACGTGTCCTGCAATTCACTCACCCCTCTATAGTCGCCCATGACCGGGCCGATCTCCCATTCGGGCCGACCGCCCGCCCGCCGGGCGGGCGCGTGCCTCGGCTGTTGTGTTTCATGGCTTGGTCATCCAATGACCTGCGGATGCCGCCGCGACTATGATCAGTAGCAGACGAATCACCGCGACGGATCGAAACTGGCCGTACGGGTTCTATGATCGCCACTCGAAGAAGAGGTTCACGTGACACCAGCGCCTATGTCCCAGAAGTACTCCACGCTTTCCCCCTCGCTCGCCGTCGGGATCGACGAGCCTGACCGCAACCTCGCACTGGAACTGGTCCGCGTCACCGAAGCCGCGGCCATCGCCGGTGGCCACTGGGTCGGTTTCGGTGACAAGAACAAGGCCGACGGCGCCGCCGTCGACGCCATGCGCTCCTTCCTCCAGACAGTGCACTTCAACGGTGTCGTTGTCATCGGTGAGGGCGAGAAAGACGAAGCGCCGATGCTCTTCAACGGCGAGCGTGTCGGCGACGGCACCGGCCCGGAGTGCGACGTCGCCGTCGACCCTATCGACGGAACCCGTCTGACCGCCCTGGGCATCAACAACGCCCTGGCCGTCCTGGCAGTGGCCGAGCGCGGCTCCATGTTCGACCCCTCCGCCGTGTTCTACATGGAAAAGCTCGTCACCGGCCCGGAAGCGGCCGACATGGTTGACCTGCGCCTGCCCGTCAAGCAGAACCTGCACCTGATCGCCAAGGCCAAGGGCGTCAAGGTCAACCAGCTCAACGTCATGATTCTGGACCGCGACCGCCACCGCCCGCTCGTGGAGGAAATCCGCGAAGCCGGGGCCCGCACGAAGTTCATCATGGACGGCGACGTAGCGGGGGCCATCGCCGCTGCCCGTGCCGGCACCGGCGTCGACGCCCTCATGGGCATCGGCGGAACCCCGGAAGGCATCGTTGCGGCCTGCGCCATCAAGTCCCTCGGCGGCGTCATCCAGGGCCGGCTCTGGCCCACGAGCGACGACGAGAAGCAGAAGGCCATCGACGCCGGCCATGATCTCGACCGGGTCCTGTCGACCAACGACCTCGTCTCGAGCGACAACTGCTACTTCGCCGCCACCGGCATCACCGACGGCGACCTCCTCAAGGGGGTCCGCTACTCCAAGGACAAGGTCCTCACGCAGTCCATCGTGATGCGGTCCAAGTCCGGTACCATCCGGTTCGTCGACGGCGAGCACCAAGCCAGCAAGTGGGAGGGCTACGCCCGCAAGAGCTAGCACCGTAGTTCAGCAGCAACACGAACATCACGAATCCCGGGGCCGCCACAGCCGCCCCGGGATTCGCTGTCTGGGTCCGGGTACCGCCGCCCGGAGTCCGCTAGGGTGGAGCCATGACGTGGCTCGTAACCGGCGGTGCAGGATATATCGGTTCGCATGTGGTGTCCGCTTTGCGCGGGGCCCGGATCCAGCCGGTGGTGATCGATTCCTTGTCCAGCGGGCACCGCGAATTCGTCCCGGATGATGTGCCCTTCATACACGGCAGCATCCTCGACGCGGAACTCGTGGCCCGCACCCTGCAGGACCACGCCGTGACCGGCGTGATCCACCTCGCCGGGTTCAAATACGCCGGCGTCTCGGTGCAGGAGCCGCTCCTGACCTATGAACAAAACGTCACGGGCACCGCGCAGCTGCTCAAAGCGATGGAGCTGGCCGAGGTCGACAAACTCGTCTTCTCGTCCTCCGCCGCCACCTACGGCACCCCGAGCGGCGCCCTCGTCACTGAGGCCACGCCCACGCTGCCGGAATCGCCCTACGGCGAGAGCAAGCTGATCGGCGAATGGCTGATCCGGGACCAGGGCCGGGCCCGGGGACTCAAGCACACCTCGCTGCGCTACTTCAACGTCGTCGGCTCCGGCTCATCCGAGTTGTACGACACGAGCCCCCACAACCTCTTCCCGATCGTGCTCCGGGCCCTGACCTCCGGGCAAACCCCTCGCATCTACGGCACCGACTACAACACCGAGGACGGCACCTGCGTGCGCGACTACGTGCATGTGTCCGATCTCGCGGTCTCGCACGTCTCCGCGGCCCAGGCCCTCGCCGCCGGCCGGCCTCTGGAGCGCGTGTACAACCTTGGTTCCGGCGACGGGCTCTCGGTACGCCAGATCATGACGGCGATGGCCAAAGTCACGGGTATCGACTTCGAGCCCGAGATCGGCCCCCGCAGGCCGGGCGATCCGGACCGGATCGTGGCCGACGGCACTCTGGCCGCCCGGGACCTGGACTGGAAGATGCGGCACTCCGTCGAGGACATGGTGGCCAGCGCCTACGAGGCTCAGAAGCGGGCTGCCGCCGCGGGACGGTAGCGGCGCTTCACGGGTGGACATGCTCAGTGTTCAGTGCCGGAGCTGACTTCCTCCAAGGGACATGTCCAATGTTCACGCCTGCCGCTGCTCCTTCATGGAACATGCCCAGTGGCCAGCCCGAGCGTGGGGCATGTCGGGGGTTCACGGGGGACATGTCCAGTGTTCAGTGCCGGAGCTGACTTTCTCCAAGGGACATGTCCAATGTTCACGCCTGCCGCTGCTCCTTCACGGAACATGTCCAGTGGCCGGGCCGGACGTGGGGCATGTCTGGGGTTCACGGGGGACATGTCCAGTGTTCGCGCCCTGGGCTGGACATAGGGGCCTATGTCCAGTGGCCAGCCCGAGCGTGGGGCATGTCCAGTGGCCGGGCCGGGCGTGGGGCATGTCCACTGGTGGGCAGGGCGGCCGCCGCAGGACCTAGCGCCCGAGCCGGGTCCGCAGCGCTTTGAGAAGCGTCCTCGCACCTTGCGCGCCAGTGCGGGCGAGCTGGTACGCGCCGTAGCGCAGTTTCCGGACGGGCAGGTCCCACGTTCCGGGATAGGCAACTTCGCGGCCGCCGAAGGACTTTTTGAACGCGGTGAAGCCGGCCCACTTGTGATCCGGCTGGTCGGCCGGGGCCACTCCCCACAGGTCCACGTGCTGCAGGCCCTTCGCCTTCGCGTCGGCGATCAGGGTGACCAGCAGCGGGATGCCCGCGCTCAGTTTGCGGTGGGTGTCATCCAGGGCGGCGTGGGCGTACGTCCGGGTATCCGCGGAATCGTAGGCGAGGGCCGCGGCGATCGGCGCCCCCTCGAGCTCGGCGATGAAGAGGGTCGCGGCGCCGGACGGCATCAGCGAGCGGGCCACCTGGCTCAGGTACTCGTCGCTCTGGGGCTTGAAGCCGTTGCGGGCGGCGGTCATGTGCAGAAAGTCCAGGAGCACGGACACCTCGGCCGGGTCCTGTGTTGAACGGAAGGTCACGCCCTTTTTGTGGATGTTCCGGTACAGGTTGCGGTTGACCGGCTTCATGTCCGCCAAGACGTCCTTGAAGTCCCGGTCCACGTCCACGATCCAGCTGAGCTCGGGCTGCTGGTTGGCCGGGGCAGGCAGCAGGCCGCGGCTGCGGAGCACGGCATCGGCCTCGGAGGGCCGGAAGCCTGCGCTGACCGGCTCAATCCGGACAAACACGGCCCCGGAGGATTGTGCTAGCGCCGTCAGAGCCGCCAGCGCGGCGTCGAACGCCACCAACGACTCGGCCACGGGGCCGTAGGGCGCGTACAGCAGCTTCCCGGCCGGGTTGGTCTCCTCGACAGCAAGGAAGCTCCAGCCGGGACCGGACTGTTGGTGGACGGTGCGGCCCAGGGCTCGTTGGAATTCGGCCCAGTGCGGGCCCTGCAGGAAGAAGTCCACGGTGTCAGGCTTTCAGTGCGGTGGTGACGGCGAAGGCGAGGGCGGTGTCCGTCGCACCGGAGACGGGGTGCACGTTGACCGGGGCCTCGGCGGCCGGCAGGAATGCGCTCGCCCCGCGGGCCAGGTGCAGGTCGCCCTTGGGGGAGTCGAGGAGGACGGATCCGGACACCACGATGATGACGGCGGCGCCGGACTGCGCCAGCGGGACCGGGGCGGCACCGGGTGCCAGTTGGATGCGCTGCAACTGGAATTCCAGGAACGGGGGCCGGAAGAGTTCCTGGCCCAGCTCCGACGTCTCGGCGCTCAGCATCGGCACCCCGACAGCCTCAAAGGCGACGGTCTTGAGCAGTTCCGGCACGTCGACGAACTTCGGCGTCAGCCCGCCGCGGAGTACGTTGTCGGAGGACGCCATGACCTCGATCCCGAGACCGCGCAAATAGGCGTGCACGTTGCCCGCGGGCAGGTAGACGGCTTCCCCCGGGGCCAGCGAGATCCGGTTCAGCAACAGCGAGATCAGCACGCCCGGATCACCGGGATACTGCCCATTGAGCGTGATCACGGTGGTCAGTTCGGCCTCGTAGGGCGCGTGCGGCGCGCCGGAGGCCAGGGCCTCGGCGGCGACTCCCGTCGCCTCGGAAACTTCCTCCCCGCCGGTGATCAGGCGCTGGAAGGCTGACTTGAGGGCCGTCGGCTCGTCGGGCTGGGCGAGGTCCGCCAGGAGCTGGGGGATCACCGGGGGCACCTCCGCGCCGGCCTGCTGAATGCAGGCGGCCAGGTGCTGGAGGACCGCGCGTGACTCCGCGGCCGGCCGGAAGCCGCACAGCGCCTCGAAGGGCGTCAGCGCGAGGATCATTTCCGGCTTGTGGTTGTCGTCCTTGTAGTTGCGTCCGGCGGCCGAGCGGTCGACGCCGGCGGCCTCCTCACGGGCGAAGCCTTCCCGCGCCTGGGCGAGGGTCGGGTGGACCTGCAGGGACAGGGGACTGTCCGCGGCCAGGACCTTGAGCAGGAATGGGAGGCGGGGCCCGAACTCGGCCACGCTTCCGCCGCCCAGGTGGTGCTCGGGATCCCCGGCGATCAACGTATCCAGGGCCAGCCGTCCGCCGTCGGCCGTTTCCGGCGTGTGCCGCCCCGGACCGGGGGCCGCGGACGGCGCCGCCACCACGGAAGGGGAGTCGGGGTGGGCCCCGATCCACAGTTCTGCCTCCGGGCCACCGGAGGCAGGACGGCCCAGCAGCTCGGCGATGGCGGTCGTGGACCCCCAGGCATATGGCCGGAGGACGTTCTCGAGTTCGTACATAGCCTGGTCCCTATCTGGTCAATTATGTCCGGTCACGCGTGGGCGGCCCTTAGAGCGGTGCACACTGGCCGTTGGTGGCGACGAGGTTGCGGATCGACTGTTCGTCGCCTTCGCGTTTGAACTGGTTCAGCATTTCCTCGGTGATCGGCTCGCCCTCGGGCGTCGTGGTCACCGGTGTGAAGTCCGACGGCGCCGGGGACGGTGCGGGCTGCGTGCCCGGCGCCGTTCCCGCCGCGGACAGCGGCCCGGCCGCCGCGGCTGCGGGCTGGCGGACCGAGTCATCAACCGCACCGGCGGCGGACGGGGTCCCTGCCAGGAGCTGGTGGACCCGGTCGTGGATGACGTTGAAGTCCGGTGTGGTGGAGAAGGCTGCGTCGAAGTCCGGCGGTCCGATGGTCAGCCGGCTCACGTTCTGGCCCTTCGCCTTCATAGCCAGGTCCACGAAGCTGCCGAGCTGGCTTGCAGAGATATTCGAATCCACTACCTTGGTGCCGGCCTTGGCGATGTCCTCGAACTTGGACAACAGGGTGGCGGGATCCAGCTGCTTCAGCATGGCCTGCTCGACGCACTGCTGCCGCTGGATGCGGGCATAATCGTCCACAAACTCGCGGGAACGCCCATACCAGAGGGCGTGGTAGCCGTCGAGCTTCTGGTCGCCCGCCGGGATCCACCCGGTGGGCATCCCGTGGATGCCGCGGGCCTCATCAACCATGTCGCCGCTGAGGGGAACCCAGCCGCCGGCCTTGATCCGGATGCCACCCATCGCGTCGATGAGTTTCGAGAAACCGTCCATGTCCACGAGCACGTAGGCCTGGACCTTGATGCCAAGGGTTCCGGACACGGCTTCCAGCGTGGCCTGCGCGCCAGGGTCCTCGACGCCGGGGTAGAGGTCCTGGTGTTTCTCGGTGACCTCGGTGTTGACGGCGTTGATGAGGCACTCGTCGCCGCAGTTGTAGCCCTCCGGGTAGATTTTGCGCATCGGGGAGTCTTCGCTGAACTGGGCGTTCTGCAGGTTGCGGGGGACAGAAATGATGTCCGATTTTCCGGTCTTGGCATCGACGCTGATGACTGAGAGGCTGTCCGGCCGGCGTCCCGTCCGGTCTGCCCCGGCGTCGCCGCCCATCAACAGGAAGTTGTACCGGCCGTCGGCGGGTTCGATCGCGGGTCCGTTGGAGGAGAAGATGCTGCCGATGGCGTCGCGTCCGACGTTCAGCAGGTACGCGGCGTACCCCAGCGAGCCGCTGCTGAGCAGCATCGACAGCACCAGGGCGATGCCGACGGCGGGCCGGATCCTGGGGGTGAGGAGTGCCGGCCGGATCAGGCGCAGGGTGTTGATGAAGAGGGCGGCCCAGCCGATAGCCAGGGCGGCGAGTCCGATAACCAGCAGAAGCGACGCGGCCGGGCTCGCAAGGAGGTTGATCAGCGTTGAACGGGCCGTCAGGAGGAGAACGATTGCCAGAATGACCAGGGCCCAGACCGTGAAGGTGACCCGGAGCGCGGTTCTGCCCAGCCGACGGCGTCCCGCGACGATCTGGGCACTGCCGGGAATGAGGAGCGTCATCAGGATCAGGACGAACGCCCGCTTGGTCAGGACCGGCGCAGCGGCACCCGAGGGGTACCGCACCGGGTCCGTCATCGCCTGTCGGGACCTTCCATCCGGCTGCGGTTCGTCCGGCCGTGCCGGCCGGCGGGAAGGGGCATAACTGTTGGTCATGTGGTGATCCTTAACGGCTGCCCCGTGTGATGACGTTTCCGTCGGCGAACATTTCGCTCACCTTGTGCCGCAGGGTTGCGCCCTTTCGGGTGGCGACATCGTTGAGCTCTTGCGCGAAATCCAGCAGATCTGCCCGGAGCTGGACCGCGAGCCCGTCGGTACCGGAGGCCAGCATGCGCACCGCCAGGAGGCCGGCATTGCGTGCCCCCGCAATGGAGACGGCCGCGACGGGAACTCCGGCAGGCATCTGCACGATCGACAGCAGGGAATCCATGCCGTCGAGGGTCTTCAGCGGTACGGGGACACCGATGACGGGCAGCGGGGTGACGGACGCGAGCATGCCCGGCAGGTGGGCCGCGCCGCCGGCTCCGGCGATGATGACGCGGAGGCCGCGCTCGTGGGCAGTCTTGCCGTAGCGGATCATTTCCGCGGGCATCCGGTGGGCCGAGACGACGTCGGCCTCAAACGGGATGCCGAACTCGGCCAGGGCTTCCGCGGCAGCTTCCATGACGGGCCAGTCCGAATCGGAGCCCATGACGAGGCCGACGATCGGGGCGGCCGGCCCGTTCCCGGGGTCCTGGGTTCCTGCGGCTCGGGGCTCGGTGCTGGCGCTCATGCGGTCTCCTCGGAAGTTCCGGATGTTTGGCCGGACCGGGTCCGGCCGTTCCGGATGATGTCGGCCACGGTGGTGGCCCGCTGCCGGACGGAGTCGACGTCGGCGGCGGACGCCCCGACGAGGTTTACATGGCCGATCTTTCGGCCCGGCCGCACGGCCTTGCCGTAGCAGTGGACCTTGGCCGCGGGTTCGCTCGCGAGGGCTGCGGGGTACGCGGAGAAGAGGTCCTGGTTGTCGCCGCCAAGGAAGTTCTTCATGACGACCACGGGGCCGAGGAGGTCCGTGGCGCCGAGCGGCAGGTTCAGGATGGCCCGCAGGTGCTGCTCGAACTGGCTCGTCACGGAGCCGTCCTGGGTCCAGTGCCCGGTGTTGTGCGGGCGCATGGCGAGTTCGTTGATCAGGAAACCTGCGCCCACCCCGGGGGTTTCGAAAAGTTCGACAGCCATGACACCGGTCACGCCGAGCTCGTTGGCGATCCTGATGGCAGCATTTTCTGCTGCGGCGGCCACCTCAAGGGGGATATCCAGGGCCGGGGCAATGACTTCGTCGCAGACGCCTTCGACCTGGATCGTGTGCACGACCGGCCACGCACGCGATTCGCCGTCCGGCGTCCGCGCCACCAGGGCCGAGAGCTCCCGGCTGAATTCCACCTTGGCTTCGGCCAGGAGGGGGGACATGGCGTCGAACCAGCCGGAGCAGTCCGCGGCGTCGTCGGCCGAGGACACAATCCGCACGCCCTTGCCGTCATAGCCGCCGCGGGGCATCTTCAGGACCACGGGCCAGCCGATATCCTCGCCGAAGGCGACCAGTTCGGCCACGTCGGCCACAGCGGCCCAGCGGGGATTGGGGAGCTCCAGCCTGTCGACGGCGGCGCGCATCACCAGCTTGTCCTGGGCGTTGACCAGGGCGTCCGGACTTGGGTGCACATTGACGCCGGCCCCGAGGAGGGAGCGCAGGTGCTCAGTGGGGACGTGCTCGTGGTCGAATGTCAGCACGTCCAGGCCGCGGGAGAACTCGATCAGATGGTCCAGGTCCGTGTAGTCACCGACCGGGGCGTTGGCGACGGCCGAGACGGCGGAGACGTCGTCGGCTTCGGCGAGGACACGGAGCTCGAAGCCCAGGGCGGTGGCGGCGGGGGCCATCATGCGGGCTAGCTGGCCGCCGCCAACAACACCGATTACAGGAAAAGTCACAAGCCCCAGCCTACCGAAAACCTCGCGATTTCCCGGCTTCTGCGGCTTCCGGCGCCGGAGTCCGACGCTTTTGGGCTCCTTTTGGCGGGCCCGATCGGGCCTTGCGCGGGCCAACCGGCGTCGGTTCAGGGCCAGCTCACGGAAAACGGCGCTAAAATGGGCGTTTGGCCCAATGGCCTACAGTTCCAGGAGGCCTCGGAGGGTCATGATTACTACACTTACTGAGCGCATGCGCGGGCTGGCCTCGCTGTTTTGGCGCGAAGTGGCCAAGTTCGGCGCCGTCGGCGGCATCGCGTTCGTCATCGACAACGGACTCACGTTCTACCTGATGCACGGTCCCATGACGGACAGCGAGGCGAAGGCCCGGTTCTTCGGGGCCAGCGTGGCGACGGTGTTCTCCTGGGTCGCGAACCGTTTCTGGACGTTCCGCCACCGCCGCCAGGACAACGTGCTGCGCGAGTTCGTGATGTTCATCCTGATCAACGGCATCGGCATCGGCATCTCCACCGGGTTCACCGCCCTGGCCAAGTACAGCGTAGGCATCACGGACAAAAACATGCTGTTCCTGGCCGGCGTGGCCGGCATCCTCGTGGCGACGGTGGTGCGCTTCTTCGCCTACCGCTTCCTGGTGTTCAACAAGGAACTCGACGACGAGCCGGAGTTCTCCCACGACCACGAGATCATGGATCGGCACCCGCACGTGCGGGCCGGTGTCCGGATACCGGAACCGGCCGTCGAGGATCCCGAGCTGCCCGGCCCGCACGCCTGACGCAAGGGCGTCCTGGCGCCGGGCGCGCGCCGTCCTGGCGCCCGGCGTTAGGACGGGGCCCTGATGCGGGCAGCCGGCGGACGCCGGAAAATCAGTGCCCGTGGATGCGTTCGTCGCCGAGCAGCTTCGGCGTGACCTCGACGTCGGGGTGCACCAGGACCACCGAACCGTCGCCCTTCCAGGCGCCCAGTGACTGCGCGAGCGACGCTTCAAGGCCGTCCCCGGCCGGAACCAGCAGGCGCAGGCCATGCTCGTGGGGAGCGGCGAAACCGTCCAGGAGTCCGCTGTGCGTGTGCGCCGCCCCCGCGGACGTCAGGACGGCGCGCCTCGAGGCCTCCGGGTCCACGTGGGGCATGAAGAAGTCCCCGTGGGAGCGGACCTCGGCGGCATAGTCGAGGACGCCGGAAGGCAGCTCGCCGTTCCACCGCATCGCCAGTGCCGGGAGGGCCACCGCCACGACGGCATCGAATCCGCCCTCTGCCGCGGCGGGACCGGGATCAGCGGTGGCCAGGAGTTCGGCCTCGGCGTCACCAAAGACAACTTCCATTCCGAGCTGCCAGGCGGCCAGGGCGAGAATCACTGACTTCCAATGCGCGGGCAGGTCCAGCCGCAGCCGCGTGCCGGGCTCTGCATCCAGCTCATCCTGCAGAAGGTTGCTTGTCTTGGCCACCCAGTTGTCCAGAACGCGTCCGGAGAGTTCGACCCGTTCGGAGTCCGGGCCGTACCAGGTCAGCCGGGGGGAAGTGGACTGGCCGGAACGCAGTTCTGCCATCAGGTCGATTGCCGGGATGCTCATGTCCTCATCTTGCCACGGCCGCCCTGCCCCGCCCCGGGCCGGTGTGATCTCCATCATGAAGCCGGCAGTGAGGATCGGCGCCCGGGATGGATGGCCGCCGGAATTGTCCCGGAAACTCAAGAAAAACCCCCCGAAAGTGCTCAGCACCCTGATGATTCCGCGGGTTTCTCTCCGCCTTTGACAAAAAACCCGGGCGTGGCGTGCCCGGGCTTTGGGTCTGAAGTTGATTATTATCTCCGCCGTGGCTTGACTCCCGGATACTTACACACGTGTAATTAGGTATCGAAAGCCAATGCGCAGAAACCGGCACACAACCGAGTGTCCAGGGGTCAGTTAGTGGCTGCAAAATCAGAGAGGGAACGCCAATGGGGCTTGCAGAGCGTATCCATGAAGATGCCGTCGTTGCCGGACAGGCAACGGCCAAATACCGTTCACGCGGGGTGCCGAGTGACTGGTACGTAGATCCGGCCGATCCGGACGCGGCAGACCGCTACAACGAACACACCAAAGATTCCCTGGATGAGGCGGCCACGGCCTTCCTCGCAGCGCACCAGGAACTTCTGGCCGGCCCGGATCAGGACGACGATCCCCTTGACCCGCCGATGGAACTTCATACCCAGCACCCAGGCACCGCCGCGCAGCCGGTCTGGATCGGCCTGCCGTCCCAACAAGGCTTCGACGACGAAGGCGAACTGGGCTGGCAGACTGACGCACTCTGTGCCCAGACCGATCCGGAGGCTTTCTTTCCGGAAAAGGGCGGCTCCACCCGGGATGCCAAAAAGGTCTGCGGCGCGTGCAACGTTCGGTCCCAGTGCCTCGAATACGCGCTGTCCAACGACGAGCGCTTCGGGATCTGGGGCGGACTCTCCGAGCGCGAGCGGCGCCGGCTTAGGAAACGAGCGATCTAATTCTTCAAGAAGTACGAGTCACCGCCGTTGTGGTCTCCCACAACGGCGGCGACTTTCTCCCCAGGACCCTCGCGGCGCTGGCGGGCCAGACCAGGCCCGCTGATGCCGTCATAGGGGTTGACACCGGTTCCCGCGACCACTCGGCAGCCCTGCTCGAACAGTCATTCGGCACAGCAAACGTCACCGTCTTCGACCAGCCCAAGTCGGGCATGGGCGGCGCGGTCAAGGCCGGCCTCAGTGCACTTGCGCCGTGGGCTGAGGGCACCGGCGATGCCGCCGGCCGCCCGGACCTGGACTGGATCTGGCTCCTGCATGACGACGCCGCGCCGGCACCGGAGGCCCTCGCCGAACTCCTCCACGCCGTCGAGCGTGCGCCGTCCGTCACCGTGGCCGGCTGCAAACAGCTGGACTGGCACGCTGAACGGCGGCTGATCGACGTCGGTCTGTCCACCAGCCGCTGGGCCGAGCGCCTCACGCTGATCGACGCCGACGAGCTTGACCAGGGCCAGTACGACGGCCGCAGCGATACCTTCGCGGTCAACTCTGCCGGCATGCTGGTCCGACGCGACGTGTGGGAGGACCTCCAAGGCTTTGATCCTGCCCTTCCGGGCAGCGGCGACGACGTCGACTTCTGCTGGCGCAACCGCCTCGCTGGGCACCGCGTCGTGGTGGTCCCCAGCGCAAAAATGTTCCATGTTTCGCACCGGCCCCATGGCCTGGGCAACGCCACGGCGGCCCGCAAGGCCCAGATCCACCTGCGGCTGAAGCATGCTGCTGGCTGGAAGGTGCCGCTGCACGCCATCGGCGCCCTCCTGGGAAGCCTGTTCAAGCTCGTCCTGAGCATTGCCGTCAAGGATCCCGGGCACGGGTTTTCCCAAATGCTCGCCACGTTCGTCGCGCTGGGACGCCCCGCTGCCGTGATCCGCGGACGCCGCAACGCCGCCCGCACCCGCCGGATCCGCCGCTCGGTCATCAAGGGACTGCAGACGCCACGCCGCGAGGTCTGGTCCCACCGGCGATCCCTGATGGAAGCGCTGGGAACGGATGACTCCCGTGACGGACTGACGGGACAGGACCCCCTGGCCGAGCAGCCCAGCGGTGACTCCGATGACGACTTCGCCGCGCTCGCAACCTCAGAGCGCGGATGGGTGGGCAACGGAGCGCTTCTCGCCGTGTTCGTCGCTGCGGCGGCGTCGCTGATCGGACTGCTCAGCCTGGTCAGGGCCGAGGCAGTCTCCGGCGGCGGCCTGATCCCCGTCTCGGTCCGGCTGGGCGAGATCTGGAACCATGCCTCCAGCTGGTGGATCAGCCTGGGCGCAGGCCTTCCCGGTCACGGGGACCCCTTCGGCTACATCCTCTGGGTCCTGGGCGTCCTCGGTGCCGGTGACGCCAACGGCGCTGTCGTCTGGCTGCTGATTCTTGCCATGCCCCTGTCCGCGCTCGGCGCCTGGTTCGCGGCCGGCGCCCTGACCCAGCGCCGGCGGCTGCGCCTTGCGGCCGCCCTCGTCTGGGCGGGAGCGCCCGCCCTGCAGGTGGCCCTCAACCAGGGACGGCTGGGCGCACTGCTCGCCCACGTCATGATGCCGGTCCTCGTGCTGGCACTGCTGCGGGCCACGGGGGCTCCCGCGGGACGCGGCATCTATGCCGTTCCGGCCCTGGGGGAGCGCCGCTTCACGCTGAAGCCGCCCGCCAAACCCGGAATCAACGGGACCCCCTCCTGGACCGCGGCGGCGGCCGCCGGACTGGCACTGGCCGTCGTGACCTCGGCGGCGCCCTCGCTGCTGGTGCCGTCCTTCGCCGTGGTGGCGCTGTGCGGCGGACTGCTGGGCCGGCGCGGCCGCACCATCTGGTGGGCGCTGTTGCCCAGCCTCGCATTGTTCCTGCCGTTCGTTCTCGCCGTGATCAACAACCCGCGGGCCGTGCTCGCAGACCCGGGCGCACCCGTGGCATTTGACGCTGCCCCGCTCTGGCAGCAGGCCCTCGGCCAGCCACTGCGCTTTGAAGCCGGCGGAGGCATCACCGGGCTGGCCCTCTTTGGCGGTCCGGCGGCAGGTTCCGCCGCAGCCTCCGGGGTCCCCTGGGCGTTGCTGCTGGCATTGCTGCTCGGGCTGCCCGTTGTGCTCCTGGCGCTTGCCGCACTGTTCATGCCGGGGCGCCTGGTACTGGGACGGCCCGCCCGGATCGCGCGCGGTCTCTGGGCCGCGGCCATCCTCATGCTGGCAGGCGGATGGCTGGCCGGACACGTCGCCACCGGCCTGAGCCCCGACGGCTTGGTCACCCCCTTCACCGGCCCGGCCGTGTCCGCCGCCGCGTTCGCGCTGCTGGGAGCGGCCCTGATCGGTGCCGAAGGACTTCTGGACTCGGCCGACCGGGCCGCGGGGGCACCCACAGGCCGCACGCTCCTGGCCCGCGGCACTGCGGTGGCTGCCGTCGTCCTGTTGCTCGCCGGTCCGCTGGCCGGACTCGGCGTTTGGGCGGCGCAGAACCTGCTGCAGCCCACCGCGCCGGTGGCGAGCCCCGCGGACACTGCCGGGATTGGCACACCGCGGCTTCTCCAGCCGGCCAAGGCACGCACCCTTCCGGCCACGGCAATCGACCGCGGCGAAGGCCCTGAACAGGCAAAGACCCTGCTGATCTCCGGCGGCGAGAACGAAAGCTATGACGCCTCCCTCATGCGCGGAGCCGGCACGACGCTCGACGCGCTGTCGACGGTCGCCTCCGCCCGCAGCATCCAAGGTGACCCCGGCAAGGAAACCGTCCGTGACGATGACGCCGTCGCCGGATCCATCCGCAGCGTCGTCGCCACGATCGTCGCAGGCCAGGGCGTGGACCCGCGGCAGGAACTCGAGCGCCTTGGAGTCGGCTTCGTGGTCCTCCGCGTCTCTGACACAGCAGCACAGCTGACGGCCAGCAGGATGGACGCCGTTCCCGGACTGGTCGCCGTCGGCCAGACTGACGTGGGCTGGCTCTGGCGGATCAGTCCGCTGAACCAGCCGGTCATCAAGGCCGCCGACGTCGCGCACCGCGTGCGGATTGTCGACGCCGCCGGCGCGGCCGTCGGACTCCTGCCTTCGGAGGCGGTCTCCGCCGAGAGTTCCGTACCGGCAGGACCCGAAGGCCGCCTTGTGGTCCTGGCCGAACGCGCGGATCCGGGCTGGAGCGCCTGGATCGACGGCCGCCGCCTGACGCCCACGACGTCGGGATGGGCGCAGGCATTCACCCTTCCAGCCCAAGGCGGCCAGCTGAGCATCCGCTACGAAGCACCCTGGGCCATTTGGGCAGGAATTGTGCAGGCCATCGTGATCGGCCTGACCGTTCTGCTGGCCATCCCCATGCCTGCCCGCCGGCCGAACACCGGACTCTCCAGGGACGAAGGCTCCCTGCGTAAGGAACATCAGCATGCATAAGGACGAGAACGACGTAGTGCGCCGCCTCAGAGCCCTGCCGCGGGGCGGGACAGTGGGAGGGATCCTCTCCGCGCTCCTCCTCGTCGCCGCTGGCGGCGGCCTCGTCTCCGCGGCCTCCCTGGCACCCCAAAGCCCGGCCGGACGGCAGCAACAGGTTCCCGTGGCGGCCGTCCCGGCCGGCAGCAGCGTCGGCATCTGCCCGGGCCCGGCCCGGCTGCTTGAAGGTACTCCGGTGGGCACGGATCCCCAGTTCAGCCCGGAGTCTGCCACCGCCAAGACCACGGTCAACGCCGTCGTGCTGAGCTCAAGCGCGGGCGTCATCCCCGGAAGCCGGCTGGCCCCGCTGCAAGGCAGCCCGCTCGTGGAGCTCGCCAAGGGTACAGCCGCATCGGCGCCCGGCACATCCGCGCCCGCAAGCCCCCCGGCGGCAGCCGGACCGCCCGTCCTGCTCGCCGGCATCGTGTCCCAGCGCGACGTGGACGCCGTGAGCGTCCTCACCGCCGACGCGCAGGACAACCGGCGGGCCGCGGCCGGCGCAGCCATGAACTATTCGGCCAGCGACGGCGACCTTCGCGGCTCCGCAGCGGCAGGCTGCCAGCAGCCGGCCAACGATCTCTGGCTGGCCGGGGCGGACACTGCCCTTGGCCGATCGGCGGTCCTCAACCTCAGCAACGCCTCAAGCACGCCGGCCACGGTCAGCCTGGATCTCTTCGGCGCCAAGGGGCCAATCCAGGCCCCCGGCAGCCGGGGCCTCCTCGTGGCACCCGGCAGCACCCGCTCTATTGTCCTGGCCGGGCTCGCCCCGGGGCAGGACCGGCTGAGCGTCAGGGTCCGCAGCGCCGGCGGCCCGGTGGCTGCCGTCATCCAGCAAAGCGTGCTCCGCGGCCTCACTCCCGGCGGAATCGACTTCATTGCCCCGGGCACAGCCCCGGGCACCCGCCAGGTGGTCTCCGGAATCGACCTTCAGGACCCCGCCGCCCTGGCTGCGCTCAGCGCCAAGCCCGGCTTCGCCGACGCCGGCCCGGCCCTTCAGCTCACCGTTCCCGGCTCGGCGGACGCCGTGGTCGAAATCAAGCTGTACGGGCGGGACGGCCAGAAAGCGCTCCCCGGCGGCGGTGTCGTGACGGCGAAGGCGGGCTCGGTCACGGAAGTTTCGCTGGCCGGAGTACCCGCCGGGCCGTATACCGTCGCCGCGAGCTCGGACGTGTCCTTCACAGCCGCCGCGCGCGTCACGAGGGGACTGGCGGCCGGGGATGCCGCCGACTTTGCCTGGTCGCCGGCCTCCGCCCGGCTGGGAAGCCAGCACGTGGTTCCCGTACCCAGTGCGGGGGACCGGTACCTTGTGTTCGGTGCACCCGAAGGCAGGGCCAAAATCTCGTACACGCCGATTACCGCCGACGGCAAGATCAGGACGCCGGCTACCGCCGATATCGCGGGCGGCACCACCGCGTCCATCAAGATTCCGTCCGACGTGGAGGGGTCGCCGCTCGTCGGCTACCAGGTCTCCGCCGCAGGGGACCCTGCCTACGGCTCGGTGCTCCTGGAGCAGGACGGCAAACAGGATATTTCCACCATCGCCGTCGCCCCGGAAGCGGCCGGCCAGGAACAAGTGCCGGTCAGGCTCGGCTACTAGTACCTGCGGCGGTAGACCGGGTCCAGCGACTCGGGCGGCACACCGAGCATCTCGGCCGTGTATTCCACGACGACGTCGTGCACGAGGTCCTGGAGTTCGTCCCGGCTGCCGCTCGCCTGCTCCACCACGCGGCGGTACAAGGTGATGACGGGCCCTTCCGTCGCCGTGGCGGGCGCATAGGCCCCCATCGGCGCCGGAGTGCGGTCCGCCACAAGCTTCTCCAGGCCCGGCGGGATCTCATCCACCGCAAAGCGAACGCCGTCCAGGGTCTTGCCCCAGATGTCGTGCAGCCGCTGGGCCGAGTCGAGGACGAGGTCGTCGAAGAGGTCGGATCGGGTCCGGTAGCCGGGCATCGTCGGCAGCATAAGCTCACCGCGAAGGCCCCGGCCGTGCCGGTTCCTGCGGCGCTGCCGGAAGCTCTTTCCCTTGGCGGTTCCTGCCGCGCCGGCCATGGCCGACGCGGGACCGGCGTCCGTACGTCCTGAGCCGGGGTCAGCCAACCGGACCGTAAAACCCGAATCGTGGTGCGATGACTGCATATCTTGACTCTAAACCCGGCACATGATTTACGCGATACGGTCCCCGCCGCGACCCGCCGCCGGAGTCCGTGCAGCCGATCCGCCGGGGAAATCGCCGGACGGGTTCAGCCGCGGAGGCCCGCGCGGACCGCGCGGACGAATCCGTTCGAATCCAACGCGTAGGTTTCAATGCGCGGTCACGGCGGGCAGGGGGAGTAGTCTGTGATGTCGTGGGTGCCATTCGTCTTTGTTCAAGGTCGGCCTGCCGCAATTCGGCGGTGGCCACTTTGACGTACGTCTATGCGGATTCCACCGCCGTCCTCGGCCCGCTGGCGACGTACGCCGAGCCGCACTGCTATGACTTGTGCGAACAGCACGCCGGCTCCCTGACTGTCCCGCGCGGATGGGAAGTGATGCGGCTGGCGATGCCGGCAACGCCCGCCGGACCCGGCCCGGACGACCTCCTGGCCCTCGCCAACGCCGTCCGTGAGGCCGCCGTCCGCCCGGCCGCGGCGGAACCGGCCAAGGGGCAACGCACGCTGCACCCGGCGCTGGAGGCTCCTGCCGGCGCCGAAGGGGCCCGCCGCGGGCATCTGCGCGTCCTGCGCGAACCCTCGTAAGCCGCTATCGGGCGGTAGGCTGGGAACTGCAAAATCCGTAAGCCACCGGCGCCTGCTGCGGCGCCCACCAGGGAGCGTTCACCATGCCAAAGCTCAGTCCCGAACTGTTGTCTGTCCTGCGATGCCCCGTCACCGGATCCGCCCTGGTGCAGGAAGGCGATGAGCTCGTCACTGTCACGGCAGGCGGGTCCGGCGAACAGCTGCGCTACACGATCGATGACGGCATTCCCCTGTTGCTGCCGCCGGAACTGCTCCCCGCGGCCGCGGCCGCACCGTCAGACCAGCACGACGCCGCCCCGCACGACGCCGCCCCGCACGACGCCGCCCCGCGCCACGCACTCGAATAGGCGCTGCTTCCCGCACTCCTGCATCCGGGTGTGCTCCGTCGCTCGGCCCGAAGCCCTGGCGGACGCCCATCGCTGGCGCTCCCGGCGCCGAACCACTTCCTAGTCACCGAACTACTGCCAGTCACCGGCCCGCCAGCCGGCTACCACAAAGGACTCACATGACTTTCGATTACAAGATTGCGGACATCTCCCTCGCAGAGGCAGGCCGCCACCAGATCCGCCTCGCCGAGCACGAAATGCCCGGCCTCATGTCCCTGCGCGCGGAATTCGGCGCCAGCCAGCCGCTGAAGGGAGCACGGATCGCAGGGTCGCTGCACATGACGGTCCAGACGGCCGTCCTCATTGAGACCCTCACCGCCCTCGGCGCCGAGGTCCGCTGGGCCTCCTGCAACATCTTTTCCACCCAGGACGAGGCCGCTGCCGCCGTCGTGGTCGGGACCGGCACGGCCGAGGACCCCCAGGGCGTTCCCGTCTTCGCCTGGAAGGGCGAGACGCTGGAGGAATACTGGTGGACCGCCCAGCAGATCCTCACGTGGCCCGGCGCGGACGCCAACCCCGAACTGGGTCCGAACATGATCCTCGACGACGGTGGCGACGCCACCATGCTGGTGCACAAGGGCGTTGAATTCGAGGCCGCCGGCGCCGTGCCCTCCGCAGCGGAGGACGAGTCCGAGGAAGGCCGTGTCTTCCTGGACGTGCTGCGCGCCTCCCTCCAGGCAGACCCGCAGAAATGGACCCGGATCGGCTCCTGCCTGCTCGGCGTCACCGAGGAGACCACGACCGGTGTGCACCGCCTGTACCAGCTCGCGGAGCAGGGCAAGCTGCTCTTCCCGGCGATCAACGTCAACGACTCCGTCACCAAGAGCAAGTTCGACAACAAATACGGCATCCGCCACTCCCTGCCGGACGGCATCAACCGTGCCACCGACGTCCTCATGGGCGGCAAGGTCGCCGTCGTCTGCGGTTACGGCGACGTCGGCAAGGGGGCCGCCGAGGCTTTCCGCGGCCAGGGCTCGCGTGTGATTGTCACCGAAATCGATCCGATCTGCGCGCTCCAGGCGGCCATGGACGGTTACCAGGTGGCGAAACTGGAATCCGTCCTCAGCGAGGGCCACATCTTCATCACCACCACCGGCAACAAGGACGTCATCCTGGCCGAGCACATGGCCGGCATGCGTGACAAAGCGATCGTGGGCAACATCGGCCACTTCGACAACGAGATCGACATGGCCGGACTCGCCAGGATCCCCGGCATCAGGAAAGTCGAGATCAAGCCCCAGGTGCATGAGTGGGTCTTTGATCACGGCACGGACGCCGAGCGCTCCATCATTGTCCTCTCCGAAGGCCGCCTTCTGAACCTCGGCAATGCCACCGGGCACCCGTCGTTCGTGATGAGCAACTCCTTCGCCAACCAGACGATCGCCCAGATCGAACTGTTCACGAAGGCCGGCCAGCCCGAGGGCGGCCGCGAATACGAAAAGCAGGTCTACGTCCTGCCGAAGATCCTTGATGAGAAGGTCGCCCGCCTGCACCTTGGTGCCCTCGACGTGGAGCTGACCGAGCTGTCCAAGGAGCAGGCCGAATACCTGGACATCGACGTTGCCGGGCCGTACAAGCCCGAGCACTACCGCTACTAGGAGCCGCGGGCTGCCGGCGCTCCACGCTGCAGGAGCGCCAGGCTGCCGACGGGGTGGCCACGGGGCGGCAACGGATTCCGAGGGGGCTCCGGACCACGGTCCGGAGCCCCACTTTGTGACCGTATCGTGGCGAAAACCGCCGGGTCCTTCAAGGTAGGTCGCTTATGCTGGCAGGATGACGCGTGGAATTGCCCGGGGCCTCTGATGGCTCCGAGGACCTGGAGTACCGGCCGCAAGATCGCCCTGCTGGGGGCGGTCTGCGTCCTTGCCGCGGGCGGCGGAGTCTTCGCCGCGGCCGCGCCCGGGGTCGCCAACGCCTCAATCTACTCCGAAGCGGGTTCGCCCGCACGGACGACGCCGGGGCTGGCGGCCCCGGTGGTTGCGCCGGCTGAACTCACCGTCTCTCCGGACGACGGCGCCAAACAGGTCAACCCGGCAGCGCCCGTCTCCCTCAAAGTCGCGCACGGACGCATTGACCGCGTGGCCCTCACGAGTGAGGCTGGCGACGCCGTGGACGGAACCTTGAGCGCAGACGGCTCCAGCTGGACCGTCGCCGGCACCCTGAAGTTCAACACCCGCTACAGCTACACGTACTCGGTGGCCGACGGCGCCGGACGCAAGACCAACAGCACCCGGACCTTCAGTACGGTCTCCACCGCCAACGAGGCCGATGCTGCCGTGTACCCGCTGGACGGCATGAAGGTCGGCGTGGCGCAGCCGCTGCAGATCACTTTCAGCGAACCGGTCCTCAACAGGGATGCCGTCGAGAAGGCCATCAAGATCAGTTCCACGTCAGGCCAGGCCGGTGACTTCCACTGGTTCAGCAACACCATGGTCAGGTACCGCCCGGAGAACTTCTGGAACGCGAACAGCACGGTCACCATGGACATGCAGCTTTTCGGCGTCGATCTCGGCAACGGGCAGATCGGCAACTTCAACAAAAAGGTGACAGTCCACATCGGCGACAAGAAAGTCGCCGTCGCTGACGCGACGGCGCACACGTTCACGGTCAGCGTCAACGACCAGCAAGTCGGGCACTGGCCCTCGACCATGGGCGACACCCGGTTCCCTTCGGCCCGCGGTTTCCTCGTGCTCATGGAGAAGTACCGGGTGGAGCACATGGATGCCTCCACCATCGGGCTCAAGCCGGGGGACCCGGCCTACTACGGCCAGCTTGACGTCAACTACGCCACACGCCTGACGCCCAGCGGGGAGTTCATCCACCAGGCCACGGACTCCGCGATGCCTTACGTCGGTGTGCTGAACCTCTCCCACGGCTGCATCGGGTTGGGTCCGGAAGGTGCGCAATGGGTCTTCGACAACATGACGACGGGCGACGTGGTGCAGGTGGTCAACACCGAGGGCGACTTCGCAAACTTCGATGACGGCTTCGGGGACTGGAACATCCCGTGGGCCCAATACGCCAACTGACGGGGTGGCACCTCGCCGAGTCCGATCCTCTGACGGTAGGCTCGGGACCAGATATGTTGCGGTGCCGGGCCCAGTCCCGGCGGCGCGAAAGCCTAAGGAAGCGAAGCTGCAGTGACTGAAACAAGTCCTACCCCTCCCGATCGACAGGATCCGCAGCTGGATCCTGCCGGCGACACCGACGAACCAGCCTTCGACTGGATGAAGCCGGCCCCCGCGGGTAAAAGGGCTGACGAGGTCACCGCGCAGCGGTCCGGGTCTCGTGAGGCCGCGGTAAGCACGGCGGAGACCTCCACGCCGGAATCCGCGCCGGCCGCAAGGAGCCAGCCGGGAAGCCGCGCCGATCGCAAGGCAGCCGAAGCCGCCGCCGGGCACGACGCCCTCTTCAGCGAACCGCTGCCGACCTCGGCCCTGCAGATCCGTCCCCCGCAGGAGGATGTGGAACGCCGGAACGCCGAGCGCGAGCACGCTGCCAACGCCAAACCCGTGGCCCCGCGCGTCATGCAGGTGCTGCTCGCGGTCTTCTACCCGGTGATACTGCTGGTGTTGGCCGTCCGCGCCGTGACCAGCCCGCTGTTCCTCTGGGTGGAATACAACCGGCCAGGCTTCCCCGGCGACGGCTACGGCTTCAGCACGGATGACCGGATGACCTATGGCTCCTACGCGGTGGACTACCTCAGCAACTGGTCCGGCCCGCGCTACCTGGGCGAACTCGTGACGCACAGCGGAGAAATGCTATTCAAGCCCGGGGAAGTCAGCCACATGGCGGACGTCAAATTCGTCATTCTGTCCACGTTCGGTGCTGGGGCCCTGCTGGTCCTCCTGAGCCTGATGGCCGTGATCTACCTCCGCCGGCGCAGCAGCGGAGGAGTGCGCCGCGGCTTGTTCGCCGGCTCCATCCTCACGCTGGTGATCGTCATCGGCCTCGGCCTGCTGGCAACACTCGGCTGGGAACAGTTCTTCACGGATTTCCACCACATCTTTTTTGCCAACGGCACTTGGACCTTCTCCCTCCAGGACACCCTGATCCGGCTGTTCCCGGGCCAGTTCTGGGTGGACGCAGGAATTGTGATCGGGGCCCTCGCCCTGCTGGCATCCCTCGTGACGCTGATCCTCACCTGGCCGACCCGGAAGCGCCGCGGCCTCACGAAGGAGAGCACGCTGAAGGGCCGCACCCTCGAAGAGGGCACGGCGAAGGGGGGCACGGCCAAAGGCAGCGCCCTGGACGGGACAACGGTGAAGGATGCCGCCGTCGAGGACGAAGACGAGCCCCTGGACCCCTCGGCTCCGGTAAGCGGTGACAATGCCCCGTCCGTCGTCAGGGGCCGCACCAACGCCCGCTGACAGACCCCTGCGCCGGGACTAAAGAGCACGCGCCGAAAGCGGCCGGCACCAAGGTGCCGGCCGCTTTCGCGTTGCTGACGGCCCCGGCCGCCGGCCCTCAGCCGTAGATCCGGTTGATGTGCTCCTCGTAATCCCGGACGACGGCGGTGCGCCTGAGTTTCAGTGACGGCGTCAGGTGACCTGACTCCACGGAGAAGTCGGCGTCGAGAATGACGAAGCTGCGGATGGATTCAGCCTTGGACACCAGGACGTTCGCCGCATCGACGGCGGTTTGGATGGCGGCCCGGACCGCTTCATTGGACGTCGCTTCGGCGAGGCCCATGGCGGGGACCTTGTGCGCCGCGCACCAGTGTTCCAGGCCTTCCGGGTCCAGGTTGATTAAGGCCGAGACGAACGGCCGGCCGTCCCCGACCACCACGGCCTGCCCCACGAGCTGGTGCTCCCGGATCTTCTCCTCCAGCGGGCCCGGGGCGACGTTTTTGCCGCCGGCGGTGACCAGCAGGTCCTTCTTCCGCCCGGTGATCGTCAGGAAGCCGTCCGCGTCGAGGGACCCGAGGTCGCCGGTGCGGAAGAAGCCGTCCACGAAGGCCTCCGCGTTGGCGGCCTCGTTGGCGTGATAGCCCTTGAAAACCCCGATGCCCTTGACTAGGATCTCTCCGTCGTCGGCGATCCGGATGGTCGTTCCGGGCACAGGGATGCCGACGGTCCCCACCTTGGTGCGGGTAGGGGTGTTCGCCGTGCAGGGTGCCGTCGTCTCGGTGAGGCCGTAGCCCTCAAGGACCGGGATGCCGGCGCCGCGGAAGAAATGGGCGTCGGTGGAACTCAGCGGGCTGGCGCCGGAGACCGTGTAGCGCAACTGCCCGCCGAAGGCCTGCCGGAGCTTCGGGTAGAAAAGCCGGTCGAAGAGCGCGTGCGTGGCGCGCAGCACCGGGCCGGGACCGCTTCCCTCCCCGCGCGCCGCGGCGTCGAGGGCCTTCGAATAGCCGATGGCTGCGGCTGCCGCGGCGTCGAACAGCCGGTCTTTGCCGGCGAGTGAGGCCTTTTGCGCCGCACCGGCATGGACCTTCTCGAAGATCCGGGGGACCACCAGGAGGAATGTCGGCTTGAAGCTGCCCAGGTCCGCCAGCAGCTCCTTGGCGCTGGAGGTGTGGCCGAGCGTGGTCCCGGCGCTGAGGCAGATGACCTGGACGGCCCGCGCGAGGACGTGGGCCAGCGGCAGGAACATGAGGGTCCGCGAGCGGGGCTGCATGAGGATCTCCGGCAAGAACACGACAATGTTCCTGGCGACAAGTGCGAAATTGCCGTGCGAGATCTCGCAGCCCTTGGGCCTGCCGGTCGTCCCCGAGGTGTAGACCAGCGATGCGACGTCGGAGAGGCCCGCCGCGCTCCTGTGGCGTTCGAGCTCGGCGTCGCCCACTCCGGTGCCGGCTGCGGCCAGGCTGGCCAGGTTCGGGGCGCCGCCGTCGTAGTCCATCCGGACCACTGCGACGAGCCTGTCGCCGAGCAGTGCGGAGGCATCGAGGACCCCCTGGACGAGGGCTGCCTTGGACCGGTCCTCAACGAAGATCCGGCGGGCGCCGGAATCATGGAGGATCCATTCGACCTGGCTGGCGGAGGAGGTCTCGTAGATCGGGACGGTCACGCCGCCGGCGAACCAGATGGCAAAATCAACGACCGTCCACTCATACCGGGTGCCTGACATGACGGCTACGGTTTCGCCGGGCGTGATGCCGCCGGCAATCAGGCCTTTGGCGAGGGCTGTCACCTGGGCCAGGAACTGCCGTGCGGAGATGTCGGCCCAGCCGCCGGGACCCTTGCGGGAGTAGAGGGCGTGCACGGGATCCTTGGCGTGCTGCTCGAGGAGCAGGTCCGTTACGTTGCTGCCCGGGTCCAGCTCCACGAGCAGTCCGGTGCTTGCTTCTCTCACAGCCGAGTCTCCATTCCGGGTCCGCCCGGATTGCGGCGGACTTCTCCTGCAATCCTGCCCTAGATCCAGGACGGCATCCACATTCGGAACCGCCAGTCCTGGTAAGAGATCACCTCGGCGGTCCACACGGGGTAGAAGAAGGCCGAGAGGAGCACGGCCGTCACGACGAACAGGGTGAGAAGGTACAGCCCCGAACGGCGTCGCCAGGGAGGGTCGCTCCGCTTGCCCAGGACGAGCCCCAGGCAGTACACGAGGGCCAGCACCAGGAACGGCTCGAAGGACACCGCGTAAAAGAAGAAGGTGGTGCGTTCCGGATACATGAACCACGGGAGGTAGCCGGCGGCCACCCCGGCCAGGATGGCGCCCGCGCGCCAGTCGCGGCGGCCCGCCCACCAAAAGAGCAGGATGCCCAGGCAGATGGCCGCGCTCCACCAGATCAGCGGGTTGCCGACCGAGAGGATGGCCGTTGTGCAGTTGCTCAGATCGCAGCCGGGGCTGCCTTGTTTGGGGGATTCGTAAAAAAACGACGTGGGCCGGCCCATGACGAGCCAGGTCCAGGCGCTGGCCTCGTAGGGGTGGTCCGCGCTGAGTCCCTGGTGGAACTTGTACGCCTCAAGGTGATAGTGCGCCAGGGACCTGATGGCATTCGGCAGCCAGCCCCATTCGGCCGAGGGATTGGCCTCGGCCCAGTGCCGGAAATAGGCGTCCTTCGAGCGGAACCAGCCGGTCCAGGTGGCCGCGTAGACGAGGGCGGCCACGGGGACAATGCTCAGGAAGGCCGCCATGCCGTCCTTGAGGATGCCGCCGCTGATCCAGGCGTGCACCCCCGCGATCCGGCGTGCGCTCAGGTCCCAGAAGACGGCCAGCAGCCCGAAGCCCGCGAGGAAGAACAGCGCAGACCATTTTGTGCCGACGGCCAGGCCCATGCACACGCCGGCTGCCAGACGCCACCAGCGGACGCCAAGCCACGGACCGGAGGCCAGCTGGAGCGGGGAAGGCCGGCCCGTGGGGGAGGCCGCGGCCTGCCGCCCGAGCCTGTCCGCCAGCCGCCGCCGGCCGTCGTCGCGGTCCATCAACAGGGCGCCGAAAGCGGCGAGGAGCCAGAACATGAGGAAAATGTCCAACAGCGAGGTCCTGGACATCACCAGGTGGTGGCCGTCCACCGCGAGCAGCACGCCGGCAACGGCTCCGAGGGTCAGCGAGCGGAAAAGCTTCTGGGCTATCAGCGCCAGCAGGAAGATGGACAGCGTCCCGGTCAGGGCGGCACTAAACCTCCAGCCGAAGGGGTTGTCCGGGCCGAAGAGCCACATGCCGGCGGCAATCATCCACTTGCCGACCGGCGGATGGACGACGTACTCGGGCGTGTCCAGGAGCACTCCGGGATTGCCCGCAACGAACGAATCATTGGCCTTGTCGGGCCAGCTCCGCTCGTAGCCGCTCATCAGGAACGAGTAGGCGTCCTTGACGTAATAGGTCTCGTCGAAGACCAAGGCCCGCGGCGTGTCCAGCCGTACGAACCGCAGGATGCCGCCCAGCACTGCCGTCAGGGCCGGAATGAGCCAGAACCACAGCCGCAGCGATGCCGGATAGTCGCGCCAGCTCTGGATGCTCCCGATCAGGCGCTGCTTCAGGGCCTCGGGGGTGAAGGCCTCGGCCGGGCGTTCGATCCAGCGGTGGCCCTCCAGGTTGCGGCCGGTCCCGGCTGAGTCGCCGGCTCTGCCTCGGGGTCGATCCGGGGCCGGGGGTGCCGATGCGGCTTGACCGGCCTCGCCCGGCCGCGTGGAGGTCTGCGTCACGTTGCCCATGCTACCTTTTGCGGCTGGGCCCTCTTGCCCGCAGTAGGCTGGTCGTGTGGACCATGAACCCAGCACATCCCCGATTCTTCCGGCCGACAACGCCGTCCCCGCTGATGAGGCCGCGGCCGTAATGGGCCACGAAGCGCCGGCCGCCGCCGTTCCGGCCGGCGGACCGGGCAGGATCGTCCTGGCAGCAACCCCGATCGGCAACGTCGGCGACGCCTCCGTCCGGCTCGTCGATCTGCTCTCGACGGCGGACATCGTCGCCGCCGAAGACACCCGGCGGTTGCACCGGCTGGTCCAGAGCCTCGGAATCACCGTGGCCGGCCGCATCATCAGCTATCACGAGCACAACGAGGCAGCCAAGACAGCTGACCTCCTGGACCAGGTCCGGTCGGGCAAGACCCTGGTCATGGTCACCGACGCCGGAATGCCGTCGGTTTCCGATCCCGGCTTCCGTCTCGTCGAAGGAGCCGTGGCGGCCGGCCTCACGGTCACCGTCGCTCCCGGCCCCTCGGCCGTGCTGACCGCCCTGGCCCTTTCCGGGCTCCCGACTGACCGGTTCTGCTTCGAAGGCTTTCTGCCCCGCAAGGCCGGCGAACGGTCGTCCCGGCTGGCGGACCTCGACGCCGAACGGCGCACCATGGTGTTCTTCGAAGCGCCGCACAGGCTCGAGCCGATGCTCCGCGCCCTGCACGAACGCTTCGGTGCCGACCGCCGCGCCGCCGTGTGCCGGGAACTCACGAAGACCTACGAAGAGGTCATCCGGGGCACCTTGCGCGAGCTTCTCCAATGGGTCGAGACCAACGAGGTCCGCGGCGAGATTGCCGTCGTCGTGGGTGGCGCCCCCGAACGGGAGCCCGGCCGGCCGGAAGACCACGTGGCCGCGGTGAACGGGTTGATTGCGCAGGGGATCCGGCTGAAAGAGGCCGTCGCCGCCGTCGCCGAAGACGCCAGGGTCAGCAAGCGCGAACTCTACTCGGCGGTCCTGGCGGCACGGTGAGCACCCCGCCGCCGTTGCCGCGAACCGCACCCGGCGGTCTTGTGCAGCTGCACAGCGCTATCCGCGCGACGTAGT
The DNA here is from genome assembly GCF_056395945.1 of Arthrobacter sp. 05T442. Taxonomy (NCBI): domain Bacteria; kingdom Bacillati; phylum Actinomycetota; class Actinomycetes; order Micrococcales; family Micrococcaceae; genus Arthrobacter; species Arthrobacter sp. 05T442. The sequence goes on from NZ_JBFTKM010000004.1 coordinate 155,166, forward strand.
GCGCCGATGCATAGACGTGCCGGAGAACGCGGCAGTACCGTGGCAGTAATCCCAGCGCACGTGCACGTGATTGAGAACGAGCGCTGAATCCACATCCTAGTTCCACTTGAATTGCTGACGAGGGAGTCGTTGTGACTGTAACTGCCCAGCCCATTGTTACGGCGGAGCGTGAGAGCGCCCTGCTGGCCTCTGTTCCGACAGGTCTGTTGATTGGCGGACAGTGGCGTCCGGCCGCGTCCGGAAAGACCTTCGATGTCGAGGACCCCGCCACCGGGAAGGTGCTGCTGACCATCGCTGACGCCGGCCCCGAGGACGGCAAGGCGGCCCTGGATGCTGCCGCTGCCGCGCAGGACTCCTGGGCGAAGGTGCCGGCCCGTGAGCGCGGGGAGATCCTGCGACGGGCGTTTGAGCTGGTCACCGGGCGCGCCGAGGACTTCGCGCTCCTGATGACCCTCGAGATGGGCAAGCCCCTGGCGGAGGCCCGCGGTGAGGTCACCTACGGTGCGGAGTTCCTTCGCTGGTTCTCCGAGGAAGCCGTGCGTGCTTTCGGCCGGTATTCGGTGTCCCCGGACGGGAAGTCCCGGCTGCTGGTGACCAAGAAGCCGGTTGGCCCCTGCCTGCTGATCACCCCCTGGAATTTCCCGCTCGCCATGGCCACCCGCAAGATCGCCCCTGCCGTCGCCGCGGGCTGCACCATGGTGCTCAAGTCCGCGAACCTGACACCCCTGACTTCACAGCTGTTTGCTGCCGTGATGATGGAGGCCGGGCTGCCGGCGGGTGTCCTGAATGTGATCCCGACGTCCACGGCCGGCGCCACCACCGGTCCCCTGATCAAGGATTCCCGGCTGCGCAAGCTGTCCTTCACCGGATCCACCGAAGTGGGCCGCCGCTTGCTCGCGGACGCCTCCGAGACCGTGCTGCGCACCTCGATGGAGCTCGGCGGCAACGCCCCGTTCGTGGTGTTCGAGGACGCCGACGTCGACGCGGCCGTTGCCGGTGCCATGCTCGCGAAGCTGCGGAACATGGGCGAGGCCTGCACTGCCGCGAACCGCTTCATTGTCCACGAGTCCGTCGCCGACGAATTCGCCGGGAAATTCGCGGCCAAGATGGCGGAGATGACCACCGCCCGCGGCACCGAGGCTGACTCCAAGGTGGGCCCGCTGATCGATGCCAAGAGCCGGGACAAGGTCCACGAGCTTGTCGCGGACGCGGTCTCCGCCGGTGCGGTCGCAGTGATCGGTGGCTCCGCCGTGGAGGGCCCCGGTTACTTTTACCAGCCCACCATCCTCACCGGCGTGACGGAGGGAACCCGGATCCTGTCCGAGGAAATCTTCGGCCCCGTCGCTCCGATCATCACGTTCGGCACCGAGGACGAGGCCGTCCGGCTCGCGAACAACACCGAATACGGCCTGGTGGCGTACGTCTTCACGCGGGACCTCAACCGGGGCATCCGGATGGGCGAACGCCTCGAGACCGGCATGCTGGGCCTGAACGCCGGAGTGGTCTCCAACGCCGCGGCACCGTTCGGCGGCGTCAAGCAGTCCGGCCTGGGCCGCGAGGGCGGCCTCGAAGGCATCGAGGAATACCTCTACACCCAGTACATCGGCATCGCCGACCCGTACGCGGGCTAGTCGGTCCTGCTGGCCAGGCAGCCCGGCTTACCCGGCAGCCCGGCTTACCCGGCAGCCCGGCTAACCACGGCGCACCCGGCGCACGGCATCGCGGGTCCTCAACCAGGATCCCGCGAGGCCGCGCCGGGTGCGTTTTGCCGTCCGGGACACGGCACCCAACGGCGCGTAGGCCGAGCGCCGCCAGCCGGACATGACCGACGGCGGCAGCCACACGGCGCGCAGGCGCACCAACGGCTTGGCGTTGCCCCGCAGGGCGGCCTCCACGAGGGCAATCCTGGCCGCCGCCGAATCGTCGGCCCGGGAACCGCCAGCGGCCGAATCGTTCGCCCGGGAACCGCCGGCAGCGGACGCATAGGTGCCGGATAGCCCGGACCCGGCGGCGGGTCCGGCGGCCGGCCGGCCATACTGCTGGCGTTCGAAGTCTGCGGTCAGGGCTGCGACGGCATGGTGTCCCGGCGCGTCCATGCCGCCAGGTTCCCCGAGGGCCGCGGAGGAGCGCATCCGCTCGGAGAAGTGCCGCGGTGTCTCGCTGGTGCCCGGCGCCACGCCGTAGTCCGCCGCGAGCGCCTGGAGCTCCGCCCAGGCCGGCTGGGCCGATCCGCCAGCTGATCCGCCAGCCGGGCCCGGGTTGCCGGACGCCCTTAGCCTGCGCCGCCGCAGGCCGGCGCGCGCGAGCCGGGGGGAGATCACCAGCAACACCAGTACTGCCACAGCGCCGGCGCTGTAGAGCGCGGGTGCCAGCTGGCTTCCCGTGCCCGCTGTTGCTCCTGAGCCTGGGAGCGGGACGGGGGAGAGGGAGGGTATGGCCGCCGGGCTGGCCTGGTTTTTGGGCGTCAGGCTGTCGTTGGTGTCGTTGGTGCTGGCGCCGCCGGGTGCGGAGGTTTCGGAGGCGTACGCCGGGACCACGCCCCGGGAAGGGGTCGGTTCGAAAGCGACCCAGCCGAGGCCCTGGAAGTAGAGCTCCGGCCATGCATGCGCGTCCCGGGCGTCCACCTCGAACTCCGGCAGCGCGCCTTGACCCGGCACGGACACCGTGGCGCCCGTGGGCCGGCCCGGGGCGTAGCCCACGGCGATCCGGCTGGGAATCCCCTCAAGCCTCGCCATCACGGCCATGGCCGAGGCGAAATGGATGCAGTAGCCGCTCTTTTGCGTCAGGAAGTCCGCCAGCACGGACAGCCCGTTGCCGTCGTAGCCGCCCTGCACGGGGGACTGCAGGGAGTAGCTGAACTCGGACGAGCGCAGGTACTTCTGGATGGCCATCGCCCGGGCATACGGCGTGCTTAAGCCAGAGGTGACGGAATCCGCCGTCGTCCGCACGATCTCCGGAACGTTTGCCGGGGGACGGATGAACAAATCAGGTATCCCCTGCACCGGCCCCGAACTCTGCGCCAGGAGCCCGGGCGTGAGCTGCGGGGCGGCGGACGTGACCACATACTGCTGGGCGTGGGAATTGGTGTCGACTCCCTTGATGCTCAGCGTGGCCGGATCCCAGCTCCAACGTCCTGTGAGTCCGTTGACGGCAACGGGTGCGTAGGGGGCGGGAAGATAGGGGCTCGTGAACTGGCCCGTGCTGACCGCGGTGACCACCAGGAGCTCCGCCGTGGCCGGGTTCAGACCGGAGTCCATCCGCCCGGTCCCGAGGCGGCGGGCCGCTTCGCGGTCATCCGGCGCCCAGGAATCACCGTCGAAACTGTCCACGGTGACGGAGCGGAGATAGGGAACCGTGGGCGCGTTTGTCGCGAAGGTGATCCTGCCGTCGCCGGAGGGGCTGCGCAGGCTGTTGCCCAGGCTGATCATGGGGTTCAGGCCGCTGGCCGTGCCGAAGGGGTTCAGCCGCGATCCTTGGGGAAAGGTGCCCTGGTCAAAGCCGGGAAGAACCAGCTGCAGCAGGAGGGTGACGGCAAGTGCCAGGGCCCCCGTCACAGCCGCCCGCCGGAGCTGTCCCGGGCTTCGCGCGGTGTCGGCCGGGGTGGTGGCGCGGGAGTTCGGGCTGAACCACTGGCTGCACGCCAGAATCAGCAGGTAGCCGATCGTGGCGCCGGCGAACCCCAGCAGGCCCACGCTCTGGGGCTTGATCATGGCAGGAGCCACGAGGACCGCCAGAACCCCCAGCCCGCTGGTGGCCGGCAGCCCGAGCGGGAATGCAAGCGTGTCCACCAGGATCACCAGGAGCCCCAGGACCGCGCAGATGACCATGACGATTCCGGCGTTGGGGGCGACGGGGGAACTCTCGGAGAGGACCGTTTCGCTGGTCCGGCGCAGGAATTTCCCCAGCTGGGCCATCGTGTCGGCGGAAGGAATGAGCCCCGCAATGCTGTGCTGCCGGAAGAACGTGAACGTCAGGACAAGGATGAGCGCCGCGAAGCCGCCGGCAGCCACCAAAGAATCGCGGAGCCGGAGGGCCCGCAGTGCCGCCATGGCAAACGCGACGGCCAGGACGGTGGTCAGCACGGGGGAGTACCAGGCCCATCCCCGAACGACTCCGTTGATGCCCAGCGCTGCTCCGGCGACGGCCGCAGCGACGGCGATGCCCTTGACCCAGGGCTGCGCGCCGGCTCCCTCCCGCGCGGCAGGAGCCCCCGGGCCAGGGACGGCGGGATCGTCTGCTCCGGTGGTGGAAGAACCGTCCGACCGGCCGGAGTTGCGCTGCGGTGCCAGGGTCATGGCCGGCCTGCGGATCCACGGCGCACATCGGCAGCGGCCGAATCCATCCCGGCCTCGTCCTGGTCGAAGGCGGCCCAGGCCGCCGGCAGCGGCGTCGAGCCAGATACGGCCACCGCCCTCCACCCGCCAAGGCGCAGCGCAGCGAGGACGCTGCCGGAATCCTGCGCCTGGTCCGTGACCAGCAGCGCAAAGGCGTTGGCGCCGAACCCGGCTGCGGGGGCCAGTGCCCGGGCGTCCGGCAGGGACAGGTTCCCCAGGATCGCCAGGACCGGACCCCGCAGCCGGTGGGCGGAGAGCTTGTCCATGAGCCTGTCATCAAACGGTTCCGGGCCGGTGTCGGTCGCGGCGGTGCCCGCCCGGCGGGAAGGGTCCGGAGTGTCCCACCGGGGGTAAGGCGCCCCGGAGAGCTGGATGGCGGCCAGGCTCTCCGCAACGGACTGCAGCCCGGACGCCCCGAGGTACTCCTCGGCTTGGGGATCCGGTGCGGAGGGCGAATGGAGGAACGCAGGTTCGCCCGCGGCATCGAGGATGCGCAGGGCGTAGTTGCGCTCCGAGAGATGCGTGCCGATGGATATCGCCGCCGTAACCGCCCACTCAAAGGTCTCACTGGTGACGAGCTCATGGCCGTCACCGCCCTGGCTCCCGGCCAACCCGGAGCCGGCTCCGTGGGCAAACGCGCCGTGGGCAGACGCGCCGCGGGCGTGGGCCGCCAGACGGTGGTCCAGGATGATGGTGGCCTCCGGCGTGGTGACGGACTCCTCCTGGCGCACCATGAGCGCTCCATGGCGTGCTGTCGCGGCCCAGTGCACGCGGCGCAGCGGATCGCCATGACGGTATTCGCGGGTCATCACGTCGTCGTCGCTCGGGTTGGCCCGGATTCGTGTGGCCGTGACGCCGTCGTTCCCGCGGGCACCGGCGAGCCCGGTCACGGGCAGTTCGACCGCTGCGGGAGTGACGGTGAGGATGTCGCCGTCGTCGATCGCATGGCGGTGGACTGACAGCCCGAACGGATCACTGAATTCGGCTGTCACCGGTCCGATCAGGAACTGGCCGCGCTTGCCTGAGCGCAAATGGTACTCGTACCGGCTGGTGCCGCCCGTAGCCGAGCGCGCCGGGAAACGGAAGGCAGGGGATTGCCCGAACCGGGCGGGCAAGTGCTCTTCCATGACCGCCTGGCCGGCCCCGGCTCCGGTCCGGGCCACGGCCAGGCGGACCGTTGTCCTGGCCGACGTCTCGACCGACGGGGGACTGAATTCCCGGTACACCTGGAACTTTGGCTTGAGCATGCGCGTTCCGGCCAGGGACAGCAGCGGCAGGGCCAGCAGCAGGCTCGCCAGCGCCAGCAGGTCACGGCGCCCCATCACCTGCGCCGCGAGGAGGCAGGTTGCTCCCGCGGCAATCATGCCCCAGCCGCGCGTGCTGAAGATGTGCCGGAACCGAACCGTCAACGCCACGGCGGGTCCGGATCCTAGCCGCGGTTCGGCAGAGTGGGCGACTGCGCCAGGGCGGCCCTGTCACGCGCGGCGCGGCCGGCCCTGGCAGGGGCGGCGGCAGCCACGTCCGGGCTGACGGGAATCCTGGCCAGGATCGCACGGATGACGCTTTGCGGCGTCTCGCCCGTGCTGGCGGCCTTGCGGTCGAGGATGATCCGGTGAGCCAGCACGGCTTCGGCGACGCTGACGACGTCGTCCGGGAGCACGAAGTCCCGGCCCTCCAGCGCAGCCGTGGCCTTGGCCGCGCGCAGCAGCTGCAGCATGGACCGGGGGCTGGCGCCCAGCCTGAGCATCCCGCTCTCACGCGTGGCCCGGCCCAGGGACACGGTGTATTCCTTGATCGACCGGGACACATAGACCTGCTGAACGGTGGCGATCATGGCGGCCACCTCGGCCGCGGTGACGACGGCGGTCACCCGGGTCAGCGGGGACGATGCCTGATGCGTTTCCAGCATCTCCATCTCGGAGTCCTTGTCCGGGTAGCCCATGGAAATCCGGGCCATGAAACGGTCGCGCTGCGCCTCCGGAAGCGGGTAGGTGCCCTCCATCTCGATGGGGTTCTGCGTTGCCACCACCATGAACGGCTCATCGAGTTTGTAGGACTTGCCGTCGACCGTGACCTGATGTTCCTCCATGCATTCAAGCAAGGCCGACTGGGTCTTCGCGGAGGCGCGGTTGATCTCGTCGCCGATCACGATGTTGGCGAAGACGGCTCCGGGCCGGAACTCGAAGCTCCGGGACGACTGGTCATAGATCGACACGCCCGTCACATCGGAGGGCAGCAGGTCAGGGGTGAACTGGATCCGGCTGACGGAACAGTCGATGCTGCGGGCCAGGGTCTTGGCGAGCAGCGTCTTGCCCACCCCCGGGACGTCCTCAAGCAGCAGGTGCCCCTGGGCCAGCAGCACGGTGAGGGCCAGCTTGGCGGCCTCGGCCTTGCCGTCAATGACGGTGTTGATGGCCGCGAGGATCCGTGTGCTGGCCGCGTGGAATGCCTCGGCCTCCATGGCCCCCGGGGCGCGCGGCACGGACCGGCGCTGCGCCGCGCGCCGGTCAAGGCTGGAATCATCCGCGAACCCCTCTCCGTCAGGGAGAACGTCGCCTACGGTAGTGCTGTGGTAGTCCATCGGCAGCCTTTCAGCCCTGGTGGGTCCCGTAATGGATCGGCAACCGCTGCCGGGCCCCTCATCGGGTGTTTGCCTGTATTGCTATCAGAGTACTAACACAACTGCCGGGCTTGACAGCGAGTTCCGCGCAATTCTCTGCCGCTAAGCCCCGGAAGTTCCGGGGCTTATTAACTTGAGGGTGTTAATACGGTCGGCGGACCGCGGCGCGAAGCGTGGGCCGCCCGGTTAGGGTAGAAGGATGCTGAACCCCCGCACCCCCGCCCCGTTCCGCGCGCCTGGAAGTGACGGCACCGGACGTAGCGGCTATCCGCCGGCGCCCGAGCCCCTTCCGGTCGCGGTCATGGACAACCACACGCACCTTGACTTCCCCGACGCGGAGTTGACCGTCAGCTTCAAGGACGCACTCGACGCGGCGGAGGCAGTTGGCGTCCAGGGGGCCGTCCAGGTGGGGTGCGACCTCGAATCATCCAGGTTCACCCTCAAGGCCGTCGAGGCGGACCCCCGGCTGCTGGGCGCCGTCGCGATCCACCCGAATGACGCCCCGGAGTACGCCCGCCGCGGGGAGCTGGAGGAAGCCCTGGCCGAGATCGAGGCGCTCGCCTCGCACCCGCGGATCCGGGCGATCGGCGAAACCGGCCTCGATTTTTTCCGGACCGAAGGCGAGGGGCTCGCCCACCAGCGGTATTCGTTCCGGCGCCACATCGACATCGCCAAGCGGCTCGGACTGACCCTGCAGATCCACGACCGGGACGCCCACGACGACGTCGTCCAGGTCCTGCGGGAAGAGGGGGCCCCCGAGCGGGTGGTTTTCCACTGTTTCTCGGGTGGCGGGGAGCTGGCCCGGATCTGCAATACGGAGGGCTGGTACATGTCCTTCGCCGGGACCCTGACGTTCAAGAACGCATCGAATCTGCGCGAAGCCCTCGCCATCGCCGAGCCCGGGAGGCTCCTTGTCGAGACCGATGCGCCCTTCCTGACCCCGCACCCGCACCGGGGTCGTCCCAATGCAAGTTACATGGTTCCCTACACCGTCCGGGCCATGGCGGAATTGACTGGGTCCGAGCTGTCCGGGCTGTGTGCGCAAATTGCCGGAAATACGGTGCAGGCATACGGATCCTGGGACTGAAACGACCGTTTTCGGCCTCCCCTCGAGAATACCGGGTATGCACAAAATCTTGGCTGCTTTATAACGCTACGGTTACAGTGGACAACTATTAGCCGGGGTCGGGGAAGGCCTTCGGATATTTTCACTCCAGCAGGGCGTGCATCGTGGCAATCGAACCACATGTGCGCTCTCGTTTGTGAGTGTGGCAGTGCACGCATCTGCCGCGAACAGCCGGACCCCGTCCGGAGCTGCCCCTGGGGCGTTTGCGGAGGGTGGTTCCGTGCGCTTTTCCCCGTGCCCGGATGGTCCAAGAGATTCGGGCAATCGTGGTCAAGTTCTTCACATCGGACGGAAAGATCAGCTTCGTCAAGGTCGGTTCGCAGCTTGTTGTGCTCGTGGCACTCGTGCTGGGCCTGGTGGCCTTTGTCGGCAACAACAAGACGATCACACTCAACGTCGACGGGAAAGTGAGCTCCGTCCAGACATTCGGCGGCACCGTCGGCCAGGTGGTCAAGGGCGCCAAGGTTGAACTGCAGCCCTCCGACAGGGTGTCGCCTTCGGTGGACTCCCATGTGCAGGACGGGTCCGTCATCAACGTCAACCTTGCCAAGGCCGTCAAGGTCAGCCTGGACGGCGCGGAGCGCACCATCAGCACCACCTCGCCCACCGTTGAAGGGCTCGTGACGGAACTCGGCGTCGCCAGCGCCTCGCAGGTTTCCGTCCCCAAGGACGCCCAGTTGTCCGTCTCCGGTTCCTTCGTGGCCATTTCGACGCCGAAGACCGTGAGCATCGTCGCGGACGGCAAGGCCACCAAGGCCACCACGACGGCGGCCACGGTCGCCCAGGTACTCGACGACGCCGGTCTTTCGCTGGGCGCCAGCGACCGCACCTCCCAGCCGGGAAATGCTCCGGTTGTCAATGACATGGTCATCAAGGTTTCCCGCGTCGACGCCAGCAAGACGGCCGACGTCACCGATTCCCTCCCGTTCGAGACCCTCACCACCGAGAGCGCCGACATGTTCAAGGGTGAGAAGACAACCACCCAGGCGGGCGTAGCCGGCAGCAGCAAGAAGACGTTCAAACTGGTTCTCGTAGACGGCCGCGAAGCGTCCCGCACGCTCGTGTCAGAGTCCGTCAGCGCCCAGCCGGTCACCGAAAAGGTCACCGTCGGCACCAAGGACAAGCCCAAGCCTGCGGCCGCTCCGGCTGCCGGCAACACCGGCGCCGCAGCCCCGGCGATGATGAACGAAGCCATGTGGGACAAGATCGCGCAGTGCGAGTCCGGCGGCAACTGGGCCATCAACTCCGGCAACGGCTACTACGGCGGACTGCAGTTCGACGTTTCCTCGTGGCTGGCCAACGGCGGCGGAGCTTACGCCCCGAACGCCAGCCAGGCTTCGAAGGGTCAGCAGATCGCGGTAGCCAACACGTACTACGCCAAGGCAGGGCTGCGCCCCTGGGGCTGCGGCTGGGCCGCCTCCAGCTAACCCAAGGCTTCCGCGGCTGACCACGGCTGCATTGCCCGGCACAGGCCGGGTCCGGATCTCCGGACCCGGCCTCTGCCATGCCCGGACGGGATAGGATACCTAGGTGACTGAACCGACCCCCTCCGCCCCCGGAAACGCGCCCGCATCACTCATGGGAGCCTCCGACATCCGCCGGCTGGCCGAGGAAATCGGAGTCCGCCCCACCAAGACCCTGGGCCAGAACTTCGTCATTGACGGAAACACGATCCGGCGGATCGTTGCCGCCGCGGACATCCATCCCGATGAAACAGTTCTCGAGGTCGGGCCCGGGCTGGGATCGCTCACCCTGGGCCTGCTGGACGCCGCACGGACCGTCGTCGCCGTCGAAATCGATCCGGTCCTGGCCGCACGGCTCCCGGACACGGTCAGCGAATGGCGGGCCGGCGCCGTCGGGAACTTCCACCTCGTGCTGGCCGACGCCATGAAGGTAACGCAGCTTCCGGTCGAACCGACCGCCCTCGTGGCGAATCTGCCGTACAACGTCGCCGTTCCGGTGGTTCTGCATCTCTTGCAGCATTTCCCGAGCCTCCGCCACGGGCTGGTGATGGTCCAGGACGAGGTTGCCGACAGGCTCGCCGCAGGGCCCGGGTCCAAGACCTACGGTGTGCCCTCAGTCAAGGCCGCCTGGTACAGCAGCATGCGCAAGGCCGGCGTGATCGGCATGAACGTCTTCTGGCCTGCGCCGAAGATCCACTCCGGCCTCGTCGCGTTCACGCGCCGCGAACCACCCGTCACCACGGCCACCCGGGAACAGGTCTTCGCCGTCATCGATGCCGCTTTCGCGCAGCGCCGCAAGACGCTGCGCGCTGCGCTGGCCGGCTGGGCCGGCAGCGCTGCCGAAGCCGAACGGTGCCTCCGGGCCGCCGGCGTCGACCCCGCCGCGCGCGGCGAAGTAATCGACATTGCGGCATTCGCCAGGATCGCCGAAGCACACGCCCTGCCCGAGGCCTGAGCACGTCTCCTGGGAGCCGCTCCGGCGCCTCTCCGGTGCCTCTCCGGAGCGCCGCCGGGCACGCCGCCGGCGGCCGAAGGGCACCGTGCCGGGTGGCCGAAAGGCACGGTGCTTCCGTCGCATGCTTGGAGGCGGAGCCCGCGATGCCATAGCGTGGAGCCATGAACGCAGTGAGAGGGCGCTTTGCCGCGAGGACTGTTCGGGTCAAGGCTCCCGGCAAGGTAAACGTCTCACTGGACGTCGGACCGCTGCGTGCGGACGGATACCACTCTGTGGCAAGTGTCTATCTGGCCGTTTCCCTCTACGAAGAAGTCGCCGCCACCAGCACGGACACCGGGAAGATTACCGTCAGCATCAGCCCGGCCAGCACGCTGGACCTGGACGACGTGGACATTCCCCTCGACGAACGCAACCTGGCGCACAAGGCCGCAGCCATCATGACCGACGTCTCGGAGCATTCCACGGGCGTCCACCTCGAAATCACCAAGCGGGTACCCGTCGCCGGCGGCATGGGCGGCGGTTCCGCCGACGCCGCCGCCACACTGCTGGCCTGTGACGCGCTGTGGAACAGCGGACTCTCCCGCGACGAGCTGGCACATCTGGCCGCCGAACTCGGCGCGGACGTCCCGTTCTCGCTCCTCGGGGGCACCGCCGTCGGACTGGGCGTGGGCGATGACCTCTCGCCGGCCCTCGTGAAGGCCCAGACCGACTGGGTCCTCGTCACGGCCGACTTCGGTCTGCCCACCCCCGAGGTCTTCCGGACCCTGGACCGGCTGCGCGCCGCCGAAGGCGTGGCGATCGATGAACCCACTGCCGTGGACCCCGGAGTCCTCACGGCGCTGCGCAGCGGGGACGCCGACGCCTTGAGCCGGGTCCTGGTCAACGACCTCCAGCGCGCCTCCATCGAGCTGGCCCCCGGACTGCGGGACACCCTCGGACTCGGCGAAGCCTGCGGCGCCATCGCAGGAATCGTCTCCGGCTCGGGACCCACCGTAGCCTTCCTCGCGCACAGCCCGGCCGCGGCCGCAGGCCTGGCCGAGGACCTCCGCCACCACGGCCTTGACGCCCTGGCCGTCCACGGCCCGGTGCACGGTGCACGCATCATCTCCGATACGCTCCTTTAGGAGCTTCTGCGCTCCCCGACGCAACATTTCATCCCAACACAGCACTGATCCACCTCACCGATACACCTAAGAAAGCAGTTCCCAGTGGCACACCTGCTCGGCGGCGAGAACCTCACGGTCTCGTATGCAACCCGCACCGTCCTCGACGGCATCACCCTCGGCCTGGAAGAGGGCGACCGGATCGGCATGGTGGGCCGCAACGGCGACGGCAAATCGACCCTCATGCGGCTGCTGGCCATGCGCTCCACCCCGGACTCCGGCCGGGTGACCAAGCGCAGCGAGGTCAACATCGGCTACCTGGATCAGAGCGACGTGCTCGACGGCGACCTCACCGTAGGCGCCGCCATCGTCGGGGACCAGGCGGACTACGAATGGGCCCGCAATCCCCAGATCCGTGAAGTCATGGGCGGACTCGTGTCCGACGTCGACTGGCACGCCAACGTCCACGCTCTCTCCGGCGGGCAGAAGCGCCGGGTGGCGCTGGCGAAGCTGCTGATCGAGGACCACGACGTCATCATGCTCGACGAGCCGACCAACCACCTCGACGTCGAAGGCGTCGCGTGGCTGTCCCGGCACCTGAAGACCCGCTGGCGGGCCAACCAGGGCGCCTTCCTCGTCGTCACCCACGACCGCTGGTTCCTCGACGAAGTCTGCACCAAGACCTGGGAAATCCACGACGGCATCATGGACCCGTTCGACGGCGGCTACGCCGCCTATGTGCTGGCCCGCGCCGAACGTGACCGCTCCGCTTCCGTGGTGGAAAGCAAGCGCCAGCAGCTCGTGAAGAAGGAGCTTGCCTGGCTCCGGCGCGGCGCCCCGGCCCGCACCGCCAAGCCGAAGTTCCGGATCGAGGCGGCCAACGCCCTGATCGCCGACGTCCCCGAGCCGCGCGACTCGACGGCGCTGAGCAAGATGGCCACGGCCCGGCTCGGCAAAGACGTGCTGGACCTGGAGAACGTCTCCCTCGACTTCCTCGGCGGCGAACCCGGCCAGAAACTCTTCGACAACATCACCCTGCGGCTCGCCCCGGGTGAGCGGCTGGGTCTCGTGGGCGTCAACGGCGCCGGCAAGACCACCCTGCTGAAGCTCCTCAACGGCGAGATCGAGCCCACCTCGGGCAAGGTCAAGCGCGGCAAGACGGTTGTCACCGCCGTGCTGTCCCAGGAGGTCAAGGAACTCGACGACGTCTCGGACCTGCGCGTGATCGAAGTGATCGAGCGTGAGAAGCGTTCCTTCAATGTGGGCGGCAAGGAATTCACGGCCGGACAACTCGTGGAGCAGCTTGGCTTCACGAACGAGAAGCAGTGGACCCCGGTCAGGGACCTCTCCGGTGGCGAACGGCGCCGCCTCCAGCTCCTGCGCCTGCTCGTCGGCGAGCCCAACGTGCTCATGCTGGACGAACCGACCAATGACCTCGACACCGACACCCTGGCAGCCGTCGAGGACGTCCTGGACGGCTGGCCCGGGACGCTGGTGGTCGTCAGCCACGACCGCTACCTGCTCGAACGCGTCACGGACCACCAGATGGCGCTGCTCGGCGACGGCAAGATCCGTGCCCTGCCGCGCGGCGTGGACCAGTACCTGGAGCTGCGGGAAGCCACGATGGCGGGCTCCACCATCACCGGCGGCGGCAACCCGGTCACCTCCTCCAGTGCCGGTTCCGCCCCCGCCGTCGCCGGCCCTTCGGAGGCCGAGAAGCGCGACGCCCGCAAGGCCAAGAACCGGATCGACCGCCAGCTGGGCAAGCTCAAGCAGCAGGAGGACAAGATCCACGCCCAGATGACGGCCGGTGCCGGGGATGCCAGCAAATTCGATGAGCTCGCCGGACTTAACAGCAAGCTTCAGGGCCTCGCCAGCGAACGCGAGGCCCTGGAACTCGAATGGCTTCAGGCCCTCGAAGTCCTGGGGGAGTAGTCCGCTGGTGTCCCGGTGGGCCTTGGGACATGATGGCTGGCGCCCCGTGGGGACATGGTCAATGTGCTGCGGCACGGCTGGACATGTCCCCGGCTCACGAAAACCCTCTGGCTAAACCCTCAGGACAAGCCCTGGGTTAACTGAAACCCTCTGGCTAAACCCTCGGGACAAGCCCTGGGTTAACTGAAACCCTCTGGGCATGTCCCGCGGTGAAGGCGAGGGATGGACATGCTCCCCTTTGTGCCCAGAACCTTCAGGACATGCTCTTTGGTGGAGGCCGGGGATGGGCATGTTGGTGTTATGTCCAGTCCTGGAGGCCGGGGGAGGGCATGTCCCGCGGAGCGCTCCGGGGGCTTCGCTGCCGGGGAGGGTTGGGCATGTCTCTGGGTTGAGGCCAGGGATGGACATGCTCCCCGGTGTGCCCTGAATCTTCAGGACATGCTCTTTGGTGCAGGCCGGGGATGGACATATTGGCGCCATGTCCATTCCTCGGGGCCAGGGGTGGGCATGTCCCGCGGAGCGCTGAACCTTCAGGACATGCTCTTTGGTGGAGGCCGGGGGAGGGCATGTCCCGCGGAGCGCTCCGGGGGCTTCGCTGCCGGGGAGGGGAGGGCATGTCCCGCGGCGGCAAGCGAGCAGCGGACAGCCCCGGGACTCACTCCTGGCTGCGGAGCCCGGGTTCCTTCTGCAGCCCCGTCAGGCCGTTCCAGGCCAGGTTGACCAGGTGCGCAGCAACTTCGCGCTTGTCCGGCTGGCGGCTGTCCTGCCACCACTGGCCGGTCATGGCGACCATCCCGACCAGCATCTGGGCGTACATGGCGCCGTCGGCAGTGCTGAAGCCCCGCCGGGCAAGCTCGTCCTCCAGGATGTGCTCCACGCGTGCCGTCACATGGGAGAGCAGTGTAGAGAACGCCCCTTCAGGCTGCGACGGCGGCGCGTCGCGCATGAGGATGCGGAAGCCGTCGGTACGGTCCTCGATGTACGTCAGCAGGGCAAGGGTTGCCCGCTCCACCAGGACGCGGGGCTTGGCGTCCTCGGCCAGGGCGTCGTTGACGGAGGTGAGCAGGATCCGGAATTCGTACTCGACCACCTGCGTGTACAGCCCCTCCTTGGACCCGAAGTGCTCGTAGATCACGGGTTTGGAGACGCCCGCGGATGCGGCGATTTCCTCGATGGTGGTGCCGTCGAGGCCGCGCACGGCGAATAGCCCGCGGCCGATTCCGATCAACTGGGTGCGGCGCTGCTGGCCCGTCATCCGGGGCCTGGGTATGTAGCCGGGGGCCTGCCCTGGCCTGCCGCTCGGGCCGTCCGCCCCGTCGGATGCGCCTGCACTCTTGCTCACAGGTCCATCATGCCCTAACGGCGTGCCGCCTCGGCTGCGCGCGCTGGGTCGCACGACGTTCAATCTTCGTGGCAGAATTGGTTCTCGTGCCACAGGCTCAAGGCCCGGCACTGTCCGCTCTGGTGTAATGGCAGCACCCCGGCCTTTGGAGCCGTGGAGTATAGGTTCGAGTCCTATGGGCGGAACCGTCGTGGGATGTGGCGTGAGGACGCCCCGGCGGGCGGATTCCTGCAGGAGTCACGTAGGATGAATCTGACGCCGTGACCGGATTCCCGGTCCGGACATGGCCGCGCGGAACCGGCAACCGAGGTGCACCAGGACCCCGGCCGCGGGGCGAACCAGAACCACCCAGCAGAGGCATGAGCTAAGCCACTGAGCAAGGAGAGCCCGTACGTGAGCCCCGAGAACACCGGCCCAGCCGCCGTCATCGTCCTAGCTGCAGGTGCCGGTACCCGGATGAAATCCCGTACCCCCAAGATCCTCCATGAGATCGGCGGCCGGTCCCTCGTCGGCCACGCCCTCTTGGCGGCCCGCACCATTCACCCGCGCGAGCTCGCTCTCGTCGTCCGGCACGAGCGTGACCTCGTCGCCGCCCACATCGCCGCGGTCGACCCCGGTGCCCTGATCGTCGACCAGGACGAGGTGCCCGGCACCGGACGCGCCGTCGAGGCCGCCCTCGACGCCCTCGACTCGCTCCACCCCGAAGCGCGGCTGAGCGGAACGGTTGTCGTCACCTACGGCGACGTCCCCCTGCTCACCGGCCAGCTTCTCGCCGAGCTGGTCGCCACCCACGAGGCCGAGGGCAACGCCGTCACCGTCCTCACGGCAGTCCTGGACGACGCCACCGGCTACGGCCGGATCCTCCGGGCCGCGGACGGCACAGTCACCGGCATCCGTGAACACAAGGATGCCACGGACGCGGAACGCGGGATCCGCGAGGTCAACTCCGGCATCTACGCCTTCGACGCCGCCGTGCTGCGCGACTCGCTGGCCCACGTCACCACCGACAACGCCCAGGGCGAGAAATACCTCACCGATGTCCTGGGCCTGGCCCGCGCGGCCGGGGGACGCGTCGCCGCCGTCGTCACGGAAGACCGCTGGCAGGTCGAAGGCGCCAACGACCGCGTCCAGTTGTCGGCCCTCGGTGCCGAACACAACCGCCGCACGGTGGAGGCCTGGATGCGTGCCGGCGTGACGGTCGTGGATCCGGCGAGCACCTGGATCGATTCCACGGTGACGCTCGGCGAGGACGTCCGGGTCCTGCCCAACACCCAGCTGCACGGCGCCACCACAGTGGCGCGCGACGCCGTCGTCGGTCCGGATACGACCCTGACCGACGTCCACGTGGGTGAGGGCGCCACGGTGACCCGTACCCACGGTTCCGGCTCCACGATCGGCGCGAAGTCCAGCGTCGGTCCCTTCACGTACCTGCGTCCCGGCACCGTCCTGGGTGAGACCGGCAAGATCGGCGCCTTCTACGAGACCAAGAACGTCACGATCGGCCGCGGTTCCAAGCTCTCCCACCTCGGCTACGCAGGAGACGCGGAAATCGGCGAGGACACGAACATCGGCTGCGGCAATATCACGGCCAACTACGACGGCGAGAAGAAGCACCGGACGGTCATCGGCTCCGGCGTGCGCACCGGCTCCAACACCGTTTT
This sequence comes from Arthrobacter sp. 05T442, assembly GCF_056395945.1. Taxonomy (NCBI): domain Bacteria; kingdom Bacillati; phylum Actinomycetota; class Actinomycetes; order Micrococcales; family Micrococcaceae; genus Arthrobacter; species Arthrobacter sp. 05T442. Next base: position 171,705 of record NZ_JBFTKM010000004.1, read on the forward strand.
CGTCGCGCCCGTCCAGGTGGGCGACGGCGCGTACAGCGGTGCCGGCGCAGTGATCCGCCACGACGTCCCGGCAGGCGCCCTGGCCCTGTCCCTGGCCAAGCAGCGGAACGCGGAAGGCTGGGTCCTGGCGAACCGCCCGGGCACGCTCTCCGCCAACCTGGCCGAGGCCGCAGGCGCCCCAACATCCTCCACTACTCCGGCACCGACAGAAGAGGGCTAGCAATCATGAGCGAAATTACGGCACACGGCGAGAAGAAGCTGGTGCTTGCCGCCGGGCGCGCACACCCCGAACTGGCGAAGGAGATCGCCAAGGAACTCGGAACCGAACTGCTGCCCCTGGACGCCTATGACTTCGCCAACGGCGAGATCTACGTCCGCGCCGGCGAGAGCGTCCGCGGCACCGATGCCTTCGTCATCCAGGCGCACCCGGCCCCGCTGAACAACTGGCTCATGGAACAGCTGATCATGATCGATTCGCTCAAGCGGGCCTCCGCCAAGCGCATCACGGTGGTCTCGCCGTTCTACCCCTACGCCCGGCAGGACAAGAAAGGCCGCGGCCGCGAGCCGATCTCCGCACGCCTCGTCGCCGATCTGTACAAAACGGCCGGCGCCGACCGCATCATGAGCGTTGACCTGCACACCTCGCAGATCCAGGGCTTCTTCGACGGCCCGGTGGACCACCTCATGGCCATCCCGCTCCTCGCCGATTACATCCGCACCCGGGTCGGGTCGGACAAGATCACCGTCGTCTCCCCGGACACCGGCCGCGTCCGGGTCGCCGAGCAGTGGGCCGAGCGCCTCGGCGGCGCGCCGCTGGCGTTCGTGCACAAGAGCCGCGACCTCACCGTCCCCAACCAGGCCGTCTCCAAGACCGTCGTCGGGCAGATCGAAGGCCGCACCTGCGTGCTGATCGATGACATGATCGACACCGGCGGAACGATTTCCGGCGCGGTCCAGGTGCTCAAGAACGCCGGCGCCAAGGACGTCATCATCGCCGCGACCCACGCTGTGTTCTCCGATCCGGCGGCCCGCCGGCTGTCCGAGTCCGGAGCCCGCGAGGTCGTCGTCACCAACACGCTGCCGATCACCGCGGACAAGTACTTCCCGCAACTCACCGTGCTGTCCATCGCGCCGCTCATCGCCCGTGCCATCCGCGAGGTGTTCGACGACGGCTCCGTCACCAGCCTGTTCGACGGCCAGGCTTAGGCAGTCCCGGCGCCTGGCGAACGGGCCGGGCCCGCGGATGAACCGCAGGCCCGGCCCGTTTTCGTGAAACCAGTTCCACGCTGGTAGCCTTGTAGCGAAACCTTGGCGAGGGAGAGCGCCGGTAATCCGTATTAATGGGAAATTAATCGGTGAGCCGGAGTGCTGGTCTCCGTAATCGACTGGGTCTGAATCTCCCTTCGGAAGGGCAGCCGCACGGCCGCCCGGCGTTGAAGGTCGCAAACAGACCTCCGCCCTTGCTGATCACCGTTAGTCCCTTAGGAGATACACATGTCTGAGCAGAAGCTCGCAGCAGAAGTCCGCACCGAATTCGGCAAGGGCTTTGCCCGCCGCGCCCGCATGGCTGGCCTCATCCCCGCAGTGATCTACGGCCACGGCGCCGAGCCGATCCACATCACCCTGCCGGCGAAGTCCACCACGCTGGCCGTCCGTGTCGCCAACGCCCTGCTGACCCTGGACATCAACGGCGAACAGCACCTCGCCCTCGTCAAGGACATCCAGCGCGACCCGATCAAGCAGATCATCGAGCACCTCGACCTCCTGACCGTCCGTACGGGCGAGAAGGTCACCGTGGACGTTCCCGTGCACCTGACGGGCGAACTGGCTCCGGGCAACGTGTACAACCAGGAAATGACCGTCGTCTCCCTCGAGGCCGAGGCAACCCACCTGCCGACCGCCATTGAGGTCAGCATCGAGGGCCGCACCGCCGGCGAGCACATCCACGCCTCGGACCTGGTGCTGCCGAAGGGATCCGTCCTGCTGGCCGACGCCGAGTCCCTCGTCGTTCACATCTCCGAAGCCACCGAAGTCTCCGAGGAAGAGGCCTCGGCCGACACCACGGAAGGCTCCTCGGTCGCAGCCGAGTAATTCCGGCGAAATCACCGGTGGCCGGGTCCCTCTGGGGCCCGGCCGCCGTCGTCTGTTCTGCCTTACGAACCGTCCGGAGCCGGCCGTCGTCACCCGGGCCGGCCCACAGAAGGATTGATCCATGACTGACACCTGGCTGATCGTAGGCCTAGGCAACCCGGGACCCGAGTACAGCCACAACCGGCACAACGTCGGACAGATGGTCCTGGACGAACTCGCCGCCCGCGTGGGAGGCAGCTTCAAGTCCCACAAATCGCGGGCGCAGGTCCTGGAAGGCCGCCTCGGCATCGGCGGCCCACGGATCGTGCTCGCCAAGCCGCTGTGCTACATGAACGTCTCCGGCGGGCCGGTCTCTGCCCTGGCCCAGTTCTACGACATCGATCCCGGACATGTCATCACTGTCCATGACGAGATCGACATCCCTTTTGACACCGTGAAGCTCAAGGTCGGCGGCGGCGAAGGCGGCCACAACGGCCTGCGGGACATCTCGAAATCCCTGGCCACCAAAGACTACTTGCGCGTACGGGTCGGCGTCGGCCGCCCGCCCGGACGGATGGACACCGCGGACTTCGTCCTGAGGGACTTTTCCGCCCCGGAGAAGAAAGAACTGCCGTTCCTCATCGACTCAGCAGCTGACGCCGTGGAAGCGCTGGTCAAGGACGGACTGCTCGCCGCGCAGCAACAATTCCACCCGTCGAAGGCCCCGTAACGGCGCCGGCCGAGCCTGGCCGGCGGCCCTTGGCCAGCGGCCGCGGCGCCCCCAGCGTCACGGCCCGGCGCGCATGACGGGATTCCTTTCCAAGGATCTGCGAATACAGCTATGATCTGTCTACTCTCATGTCGGGGGATAGAGATAGGCTACTTCTATGCGGACAGTCGGGGGTTGCTGACCGCAAGCAGTACGAAGGAAACTACATGTCGAGGGATTCGCTGGGCTGGGGGAATGTTTCCACTACATTGGCACCCGCCGAAGAAGAGTTTGCCGCCGGTCCGGTCAACAGGCACAGGTGGTCCGGTCTGGCGCGCAACGCCGACGCCGAACGGGTTCGCAAGGAACTGCTTGAGCCCGACCGCATGGGCGTCGTCATCACCGGGGACCGCGGTGTAGGCAAGACCCTCGTCGGACGGACAGCCCTAGCCGGATTCGGCCCGGATGTCTACACTCTCCAGCTCCGTAGCGCAGGGCCCGGCTCCGCTACCCCGTACGGCTGCCTGGCCTTCACCCTCGCCCGCCTCCCGCAAAGCTCCCTTGGATCACCAACCGCGATCCTGCACGGCATCACCTCCCTGATCCGTGACGACGCCGCCGGACGCGAATGCGTCATCCTGCTGGACAACGCCGGGTCCCTGGACGAATTAAGTACCGGTGTCCTGCTGAACCTGCTCCAGACCCGGACCGCCCGGCTGATCGCTACGGCCCAGCGCACCACGGACCTTCCTCCCGACTTCTACTGGCTCATCACCTCCGGACAGCTCGCCGAGGTCCGACTGGCGAACCTGACCGAGGTCGAGACCCTCGAAGTGCTGCAGTCAGCGCTCGGCCACCGGGTCTCGACCGCACTGGCCAGCCAGATGCACCAGCTGGTCGGCGGCAGCCCCACCCTGCTGCAGGCCGTCGTCTCGGAGCAAATCGAACGGGGCAACCTCGTGTTGTCCGGCTCCGTCTGGACCCTGCTCGATGAAGTGGTGCTGGACGGCCGCACGGCACTGGAAGACATCGTCAGGGCCCGCTATGCGCGCGAGTCGCCGATCGCGCGGGAAGTCATCGACGTCCTTTCCTGCGCGAGGACCCTTCCGCTGTCCCGGCTCGCGAGGATGTACGGCCCGGGAATCATCGCCGACATGGAGGATGCGGGCCAGATCGTCATCGACCGGACGGACCGGCACCTCGTGACGCTGGGCGACCGCTACCTCGGAGACATTGTCCGGAACTGGCTCAGCGTGGAGCGCCGGCTCGAGTTGAGGGACAAAGTCCCGGGACACCAGCAGCATGAACTTGGCGAGCTCACGGTTGAGGACCTGCTCGCCTACGCAGCCTGGACCCACGATTGCCACGCCCAGCTCGCGCCGGCGCATGCACTCGCGGCCGCCAGCGCCGCGGTCAGGCTCTTTGACCCGAAATTCGCCCTCAAATGTGCCAGCAGCCTGAGCCCGGGGGACCGGGAATGGGCCGCGGGGCAACTGCAAAAATCGGCCGCGTACCTGCAACTGGGCCTGCCCGTGCAGGCCATGGCGGCCTTGGACGACGTCTCCGAGCCGCAGGTCAATGCGCTCCCCGCCGAGAGCTTTGCTGACTTCGTTGCGGCGAAAGCCGACTGCATGGCCTGGCTGGAAGACCGGTCCGGAAAGGTCCCCGAGCTCATCCGGGAGGCACGGGTCCGGCTCCAGGAACTGAGCTTGGACGACCCGGTCCCGGGCCAGGACGAACTCTCGCGGGCAACACTGTGCCTGGACCTCTGCGAATTCAACTACCTGTCCTTCGTCGGAGATTTCCGGCCCATGATGGAGCGGCTGACCGCAGCGGCCACAACCCAGGTTCCGGGTGCTGACCCGGTGCACCGGCTCAGGACGTCGATCATCCTGATGGAAGCGTTGTCCGTGATGGGCAAGGAGCTGGAGGCCCGCAACCTCATGCGGGAAATCGGCGGACAGATGGGCGACTGGTCCAACGTTCCTCGAATCCGCGAGAACTTCGCGTGGCGGTCCTTCAACGTGCTGCTCTTGTCCGGACTCTGGCGCCAGAGCATCGACATGCTTAAAGACGCCAGTGGCCGGGCCGGCCACGGACTGCATTCGGGGAGTGCCGCGACGGACCTTGCGGTCGGACTCGCCTACGTCTATGCCGGCCGCGGTTACATGGCGCTTGATCCGCTGCTCGCCGCGATAGCGCAACTGGAAGTCAGGTCGAGCCTGCAGTCGCTGCGGCAGGCCTACGCCGCGACTGCCTTCGCGTACGCCCAGACCGGCAACTCGATGCAGGCCACGATCTACCTCGACCGGGCCCGGTCGGCAGACGGTCCGGCCCGCTTTGCGATCAGCAGCTCCACGGAATTCTGCATGGACATGGCATCGCGGTGGCTGGGCGATCCCGAGGCGAAGGACCGGCTGGTGCGCTCAGCGGAGGAACATTTCAGGAACGGCCGCTACACGCTGGCAGGTATCTGCATGCTCGGGGCCACCGTCAACGGAACCGCCAAGGACTTCCACTTCATGGAGGAGATCGCGGCGCTCCGGCAGGGCCCGCTCTCAGAACTTTCCCGGACAATTGCCATCGGCAGCAGGAAGAAAGACGCCTCGATCATGCTCGAGGCTGCCGAGCAATCCATCGCCCTGGAACTCGACGCCGTCCAGGCACGATGCGCCGCGCTGGCCTTCGACTTCGCTAAGAGCGCCGGATTGACCGCCAGCGCCAACGTCGCCTACAGCATGTTGGAGAGCCTGTCCGAATCTGTTCCGGCACTGCCGATCATGCCTCGGAACAAGGGCCCGCTGCTGACCGAACGTGAGCGGCAAATAGCAACGCTTGCCGGAAACGGGGTCTCCAACAAGGACATTGCCCTGGAAGTGGGCATTTCAGTGAGAACCGTGGAGGGCCATTTGTACCAAGTGTTCACAAAGCTTGGAGTTTCGTCGCGAAGTGATCTGCTTGGACTCATCTAGGCCCCCCGCGGCAGAGCCCCGCAGTGCTGCGTCTCCAGCCTTGACCGGGCGGTCGGAGGATCTGCAATCGGCCGTGGCCGCCATCGAGGGCAGCACCTTCGTGGCCGTCTTCCTGCTCGGAGACAGCGGCATCGGCAAGTCGACGCTCATTGACGCGGTCGTGGGAGAACTCGGCTCGGAGATCACCCCGGTCCGTATCCACGGCAGCCCCTCCCTGACCAGCGTGCCGTATGGGGTACTCGGTCCCTTCATCGTTGGACTGCCGGTACAGGAAGCGACGTCGCAGCTCGCGGTTTTGAGGACCTTGTGGTCCCATTTGGAAAATGAGAAACGATCGACCCAGAGGCCCCTACTGCTGATTGTCGACGACGCTCACGATCTCGACGAAGCGACGGCGGGAATTCTGGCTGAACTCGCTGCGGCTGGCTGGGCGAAACTGATCGTGGCCGCGGCCGCCCGTCCCGGGCTGCCGGAGCCGCTGCTGCAGCTATGGTTCGAAGGTATCGCCGAACGACATGACCTGAGGCCGCTGACCCTGGTCCAGACCACGGATCTGCTGGAGCAGGAGCTCGGGTCCCAGATCCTGCCTCATGTCGCAGAGATCCTCTGGGAAGTCTCCGGCGGCAACCCCTTGCTGCTCCACGGGCTCCTCGACGACGCGCGGAACGACGGGACGCTCCTGCGGCGCAACGGAGTCTGGCTCTTCACCCGGCCGCTCAACAGCCATGGGGACCGGCTGACAGATGTTGTGCGGCGGCAGCTGCTCCGGCGCCCACCTGAAGAACGGCAGGCCCTGAATCTCGTTGCCCTGGCCGAACCGGTCTCGAGGGAGCTGATCGAGGCCGTCGTGGGGGCACAGGTGGTGACGTCCCTGCTGGACAACGAATTGATCCGCGTCTCGGCCTCCGACCCTCCTGAGCTGCGGTTGTGGCACACGGTCTACGGGGACACGATCCGGAACTTGATTTCGCCCGCGAGGAGCCTCCAGCTCCGGCAGAGCCTCCTGCGGCTCATGGACAGCGAACCGGCCTCCGCCGAAGGTCTGCTCCGGCACGTGAGCTGGTCAATTGAATGCGGCGTGGAGCTCGAGGACCGCCAGCTGTTGAGCGCAGCCGTCCTGGCCAGCCGGCTGTTCGAAGACGAGCTGGCCCGGAAGGCCGCACGTCTGGTCAAGGATCCCGAACTCCAGATTGCCGCCAGGGCGGTCATGGCGCGGACCCACTTCAACACTTCCGACTATTCAGCGGCCCGGGACATCCTTGAGGCCGATCTCGGCCACGGCAGCAGCGTCTCCAGCCTGCTGACGGGGACCCTGCTGTGGGCCGCGGTGCTTTCCGCCCTGGGCCACACACCGGCGGACATCATGGAACGCGCCCAAGTGATACAGCGAGCCGGCGAGCGGCTGGCCAAGGACAACCCGGAAGATGCCGAACGGATCCTTGCAGCCACGCGGGAGCGCTGGCGGACCATGGAGACCATGGTCCTCGCGCTGGCCGGCGAATACCAGGAGGACGGACCTGCGGCGGATGGGGCCGCTGCGCCGCGTCCTCCGGCCAACAACCTCGAGGCGGCGTTCCGCCTGTCCCTGGAAGCGGAACGGCTCCTCGTCCAGGGAAAGCCGCTGACCGCTTTCACTGCCATGACCGAGGCCCTGGACGCATCAGGCGGCGACCTCGCCGAACTCGACGAACTCTACTTCCTTACCGATTTCCTGGTGGTCCGCTCCGCCGCCGTCGCGATCCACGCAGGCGACTGGAAGTCGGCAGAGACCCTCCTGGCAGGATTCGTCGCAGGGTCCGGGCCCAGCCTGATCTCGTTCGGCGGGGGAGTCCACGCCGCCCACGGCATCATCCTGCTGTACCAGGGAAAGGCGACCCAGGCCTTGAATACGCTAAGCGCCGCCGTGGAAGCGCTGCGATTGGCTGACCCCCAGCAACTCTTTGCCCTGACAGCGTCGATGGCTTTCGCAGCCGCCGCTGAAGTCGGGGCCCAGGAGAAGGCGACGCTGTTTCTGGCTGACTACGAATCCTCGCCACCGGCCGTTTCGCGTTACACGCGCGCCCTGTCCAGGATGGCCATCATCTACGGCAAGGCGCGCCTTGGAAACTACCCCGGCGCCATAGCGGCACTCAGGGCGCTGGGCCGGCCCGATCCCGCAACGAACACGGCGGGCCTTGAACTCGACGCGCTTGCGTTCAGCCTCGCCCTGGGGGACGTGGAATCGGCGCCCCGGCTGCTGGAACTGGGGCCGGAGCTGGAAGGCCGGCGGGCGGCAGCGATTTGCGCCTACGCCGGTGCAATCAGCACGGACCAGGCCGCGGACCACATGGAAGCGGCGAAGAGCTGTGAAGCCGCAGAGCTCTGGGGGTTCGCCGCCCTTGCCTATGACGCTGCGGCCCACTCCTACCGGGCCGCAGGAGACACGCTGAGGGAACGCATGGCGAACTCCCAGCGGAAACGGTGCCTGGACCGGGCCGACGACCTCCCCGGCGAGGAGACGGCCAAGAGCGAGGATGCCCTCGGGATCCTGACCCGCCGTGAACGCGAAATCGTGGCACGGGCCGTCCGCGGCCTCAGCGACCGCCAGATCGCCACCGAACTCCAGGTATCCGTGCGCACCGTCGAAGGCCACCTGTATCGGAGTTACGCGAAGCTCAACGTCAAGGGCCGCGAGCAGCTTCCGGGCATTGCAAGGAGCTAGCTGGACCCGTGCGCGGGCGCCCGCGTTGCCCCGCCCGCCCGCTTGGCGGCAGGCACACTTGACCTGGACTGCCGACTACTTGGTTTGGACCGCCCCACAGGTCCAGGACATGTGAGTACAGCTACGTAGAGGGGGCCGATTACTCGCCAAGTATTCGAGTACTACTTACGCATCCCGAAATTACTCGTAGTCCATACCTTGGAGTTATCACTGTTCGTACTTTGATTGCGAAGGTCTCTCTCATGTTTCAGCAGGACGCCGGCTTGCCCGCGGGCAGCGGCCAAACAGATGCGATTTCCCCAGCACACCGTCTCGCCCACGGCCGCTACGAAAGACCCTTCGCACGCCAGCAGATAGTCGCTGAGGTCGTTGAGACACTGACTTCCGGTTCCGGCTGCGGCATAGTGCTCGTCGGGGAACACGGGGCAGGCAAATCCTTCATCGCACAACGCGCCCTTGAGCAGCTCGGCGAGGACTACCTGGTCGTCCAGGTCCGAGGCAGCTCCATCTCCTCCAAGCTTCCCTACGGCGCCCTGAGCGTCCTGCTCAACGACCTCGACGCGTCCCACCTCGAGCACCCGCTGATGGTGCTGCGCGGACTGACCCAGCTGCTGCATACCAAAGCTGAGGGGAGAGGCATCGTCCTTTTCGTGGACAACGCCCACGACCTCGACGAACTCTCCAGCATGATGGTCGCGCAGCTCAGCGCGGGGGCCCACGTCACCTTACTGGCGGCCTGCGTGGACCTCCCGCATGTCGGCGGGGACATCATGGGGCTCTGGAAGGATGACCTCCTCCGGCGGGTAGACCTTGAACCGTTCGACTTTTCGGAGACCGCTTCAACGCTCAGCCATGAGTACGGCGGCAGGTTTTCCCTGACCGCGACCCGGGCGCTCTGGAACGCCAGCGGCGGCAACGCGCTGTTCCTCCATTCCTTGGCCAGGGAACAGATCAAGCTCGGCACCGTTGTCCGCCAAGACGGCGTGTGGTTCCTGGGCAACGGCCCCATCGCCTTGACCGGCGAGATTCGGGATGTGGTGAAGGCCCGGCTGAACCGGCTCGGCGCAGGCCAGCGCGATGTCTTTGAACTGCTGGCACTGGCCGGCGCAGTCCCGTTGCAGACACTCATGCGCATCGCGAACCCGCAGGACATGGATACCCTCCAGGAACGGGCGCTCATCCGGGTCAGCCACGATCATCCGCCGATGGTCAGCGTTGCCAACCCCGTGACGGCCGGAATCGTCGCCAGCGTCGTTCCGCCGGGGCGGAGCGCGGAACTCCGCCGCCGCCTCACGGCCGTCCTTCAGGATTCGGACCACGAGGACGCCGGAGGTTCGATCGGCGTTGCATGGGCCTTGGACTGCGGTGAGCAGGTGAGCCCGCGCATCGCGCTGGCCGCTGCGCGTTCGGCGAACAAGGCGTCCGATCCTGAAGCGGCACTGCGGTTCATCCATGAGATCGACGGAGGCGACGCCGACCCGGGAGTTGCCGTCGAATCGGTCCACGCCCACATGGCCGTGAACAATGACGATTCTGCGCGCCGCATTCTCAACGCCCTGGAGGATTCGGCCCGGACGGAGCTGCCGCTGGCCGAGTGGACGGCGCTGCAGCTGCTCCACGCGGAGCTGGACAAGCGCAACCCCGCCACGGCGGCGGACGCCGCAGCCAGGCTCCAGGAAATCCATGCGCGCCTCGCCGCGGAGCCGCAGGTGCACGATTCGGCTGTGGAATCGGCCCGGCAACAGCTGCGCCTTGCAGAGGCCGGGCACGCAGCCTTCCAAGGACGGTACGCGGACGTCCTTGCCATGACCGATGCCGTGGAAACGGGGGATCTGGGCAGCGAATCGAGGATCGTGGCTGCGAGCCTGCGCTGCGAGGCGCTCGCAGTCACCGGCAACGTTCTTGCAGCATTCGCGCTCGGCAAACAGGTACTCCTGGCGGCAGCAAGCGTCCGGCTCCCGGACCATGCGATGCGTGAGATCAGGGGCCGTTCCCTGCTTCTCATGCTGCTCTCGGCGAAGTTCGGGGAGGCGTCCGCGTTTCTTGCCGAATCCTACGCAAGCGGAGACCCGCAAGCACGGCTGGGAGGGATGTTCGAGATCGGACAAGGCGTCATTGATCTTCACGTCGGGCATCTCGACGACGCCCTGTCGCGGCTTCAGGCGGGTGTGTGGCAGCTTCGGGCGCAGGATCCGGCCGCGTTGGCGGGCCTGGCCACGGCGGCGGCCGCCTATGCCGCAGCGCTTCAGGGCGACGAGGAAAAAGCCAGCGCACTGCTGGCCGAGCTGGCACAGTTGAGGACACCTGCGTCCTGGCTGGCGGACCGGGTGACACGGTATTTCGAACTGTCCGCCCAGGCCGAACTGGGACACCGGGCCACGTCCATCCGGGGCCTCATTGCCGAAGCGGATGCGGACACCGAAGCCTCGGCATTGGCGCCGGGGCTCTTGTTCCTGTCAGCGGCCGCCAGGCTCGGGGACCGCCAGGTGGGGCAGAAGCTCGGCAACCTCGCCGGCCGGGTGACCGGACACTTCGCTGGCCTGTGCTCGCGGCTGGCCGAGGGCATGCGGGAGTCCGACAGTGAGCAGCTGCTGGGCGCCTCCAAGGATGCTGACGCCGCCGGCAACGCCGTCTTCGCGAGGGACGCGGCCCACAAGGCCGTCAGCTGCGCCAACGACGCCGGAAACCGGATCGCACTGCGGATCGCCCAACGTGCCCAGCAGTCACTCGATGACAGGTTCGGCAGCCCCAAGAACGGCCTGCACTCACTGACGACGTCGACGCTGACAGCCAGGGAATGCGAAGTGGCTGTCAGGGCGGCTGCCGGAACGTCCAACCGCAAGATCGCTGAACAGATGCAGGTTTCAGTCCGCACGGTGGAGGGCCACCTCTACCAGGTGTACTCGAAGCTGCATGTGGCCAGCAGGTCAGAACTCAAAGATGTCATCGCCACACCGGCGGACAGCGCGCGACTCGGCTGACCGGTCCAGCGCCCGAGGATCTTCCCCGGGAGCAGCCGAGTCCGGCGGGAGGATCCGGGTATGGAAAGCCTCAATGCAGCAGTCCCGCTGATCGAGCGGTCAGCCCTCGTGCGTGACGTGCTGGGTTGCCTGCGCGACGACGCCAGATCCGGCGTACTTCTCGTCGGCAGCGCCGGGACCGGGAAGACGGCCGTGGCCAAAGCCGCCGTCAGGGAGCTGCGGCCGTCCGGCCCGGTGATCCGGCTGACCGCAACTCCGGCATTGGCCGCGGTGCCCTTCGGTGCGCTGGCACCCTATCTGTCCAATCTGCCTGCCAGTGAGCTCGACTCCTTTGCCGCCGTCGTGAAGGCCATGACGGTGCGGCTGAAAGCCGAGGCGAAGCGGCCCCTCTTCGTGGTCGACGACGCCCAATGCCTGGATCACGGAACTATCCAGCTGCTCGCACGCGCCGCAGCCACCGGGGCCGCAAGCATCCTGGCCACCAGCCGGCCGGGGCACAAGATCCCGGACGAATTCCTGGCCCTTTGGGGCGACGGAATTATTGCGAAGTTTGACCTTGCAGTCCTCAGCAGGGCAGGCACGCATCAGCTTTGCGTACAGGTCCTGCGGGCGGACGTGTCGCCGTGGGTGAGTGCACTGTTCCACGAAATGGCGCAGGGCAACCCGCTGATGCTCATGTCCTTGATCCAGCACTCGCGCACCAGCGGCGCGCTGGGCCGACGCCACGGTGTCTGGTACCTCCTGTCAACGCCCGACGTGGCCGGGGTGCCTGCGGCGGATCTTGTCGACCAGCAGCTTCGCTCCCTCACACCGGAGGAGAAGACCGTGGCGACCATCGTCGCCCTGGCAGGGCCCCTGTCACTGGGCCAGACTCTCCGACTAAGCGGTCCCAAGATCGTCGACGCACTGGACATGGCGGGAATCATCAGCATCTCCCCCGGGTATGACCGGGTGGTGCGCCCCGCGAGTTCGATCGTTGGCGAGATCATCCGCCACCGCGTCCCGGCCGCCCGCAGTTCGGTGTTGCGTGCCAGCGTCCTGGCACTTCCGTCGGCGGCCGCTGCCCTTCCGGGATCAGCCCTCAACCGGCTTCGGTGGTCGCTGGACTGCGGAGTGGAAATCCCTCCCGGGCAACTGCTGCTTGCGGCTGTTTCATCGAACGTGGCGTTGGACCCGGCGTCGGCGTCCCGGGCTGCCAGCGCCGTCCGGGACAAGGGCTTCCTCCCCGACGCCCGGCTCCAGCTTGCGTATTCCCAGTTCATCCTGGGCAGGCCCGAGGCGGCGGCAGGCTATCTCCAGTCCGCCCGGCCCCTGCCCTATGGTCGGTCCTCCTACCTGGCAGATCTCCTGGCCGCGCGTCTGGGAAGGTCCGCAGAGACGCGGGAGCTGCGCAGCGAAGCGCCGGACGCTTCCGGCGGCACCGTGGCCTCGGCCACGGACGGGCAGCTCTGGACGCGGTCGCCCGCGGCCGGTATGGCGGCGGCGATCATGAACCGCAACTGGGACGGGCAGTTCCCCGGCATCGAGGCCGCGCTGCGGGAACTCGTTGACACCGCGGGGACCAACCCCGAGATCCGGATCCCGGCGGTCTCCCTCTTGTCCGAGCTCTTGACGGCCCAAGGCCGGCTCGTGACGGGGATGCGGCTGGATGGGGAGGCCTGGCGCGGTGCCCGCAACGCCAGCTCCGCTCTTCCCCTTGCGTACGAAGACCTGGTCACGCGCCACTGCCTGAACCTTATCCGGGCCGGCGACCTGGACGAGCTCGGAGTGGTCCTGGACGACTATGCAACCGGCCAGCCCGCGCGTCTGCTCTACAGCGGAGGCATGCTCCATCTGATGCGCGGGTACTCGCGGCTGCGCCAGGGCAGAATGCGGGAAAGCTTTTCGGAGCTGCTGCTGGCCGTCGACGAACTCACGATTGCCGACCCGTTGAACCTGCTGCCGTTCGCGCACGCGGTCGCAGCCTACGCGGCTGCAGGTGTCGGCCGCCAGCATGAGGCACACGAACGTTCACTGGCCTATCGGCTGTCCGTCTACCGGGAACCGAGGACGCTGCGCCTGTTGGCCGAAGCCTATGCCAGGGCGGCAGACCCCCAGGCCGGGCTGGAACGCGGCGGCGTCGTTGCCCTCGCGGAATTGGCCGACGAGGCGAAACGCCAGGGACTCAGGGGTGTGGAAACTGACATCCGGCGGCTCGCCCTCAGAAGCGGGGACACGGGGAGCTCGGCCGCCCTCGCGTCCAGCAGCAGCGTGGTCGAAGGCCCTGAAGCGCGTTTGCTCGAGGCGTACGGGCGCGCCGTGTCCGCGTCCGACGCGACCGACCTCATCGGCATCAGCGACGACGCCCTCGGTGCGGGGCACCCGCTGCTGGCCCTTGAAGCTGCACAGCAGGCCGCGCGGTGCCTGGCGGACAACCCGGACCGGGGGAGGCTTACCGGGGTCCAGCGCAGGGTGCATCATCGCCTGGTGGAGGCCGGGATGTCCCCGAGGTTGGAGGTTGTCCGCAGCGAACATGGAACCCTGCTGACCGCCCGCGAAACCGAGATTCTTGAACTGGTGTCCCACCAGGCAACCAACGCCGAAATTGCCAAGGGGCTTTCCTTGTCGCGGCGGACTGTAGAAGGCTACCTCTCCAGGATTTTTGCCAAACTCGGAGTCAGCCGGCGCGTGGAACTCCTTGAATGGGGCACCCCATGATCCGAGGCGGAGCAAGACGCTGACCTTGGGTTTCTTCCGGCCCGTTGCCGTTTCTGCGTACAGCCCGGGTGGCGGGCGGTCTTCGCAAGAGTATGCCCAAGTAGTCGGACGCGGACCATCGCTACAGAATCGGGTAAACGCTACTCGTGTGCGGTTGTGGCCTGGGGGATTCACTTAAGACACTCCCCAGGAACAACGGACAAAGGTCTTACAAATAAATCTAAATTTCAGGGCGGCAATCGACCGCGGGCATCAACAGCACGACGGAGGGGCCAGAATCTCCCCCCGGTGGGCTGCCGAAGCCTTCGCCACCATCATGGGTGGTCGCGCCGAAGCCGACCTACACCGAACTCCTTCACGGGATTCGCACGGTGCCGATTCAGGCAGCCGCGCGCCTAGGTCGGAGCCGGCGGCGTCAGAGCCTTCTGAGACCGAGGCTCTCCCCCCAGCCGCCGCCGGCTCCCTTATTTGGTCTGCATCGCGGAAAAACGTGAGCCTGGAGGGCGTCGACGCGGCGTGGGCGCCGCGGACGACAGACCCGGCGACGGCGGTCAGAGACGGCCGCCGGAGACACCCCCGGGGGCAGCCGCGAGGGGCTGCCGAGAAGGACTGCTGCGGGAACGTGGGATAATTAGGCTTAATCTGTGTGACGTATTTGGTTAGTCCGGCCCCGCCGGCTGCACCGTGCGCCGCAGCGAACGCCGATCCAGGAGTCTCCGCCATGGTAGCCACGCCAGCCCATCTCCGCCGCTCCGCCGTTGCGCTCGGAAACGAAGAGGTGTTGAGGATCCGGAACGACTTCCCGATCCTGCAGCAGCACGTCAACGGCAGGCCGCTCATCTACCTGGACTCGGGGGCCACCTCGCAAAACCCCCTGAGCGTGCTGGAGGCCGAGCAGGAATTCTACGAGCAACGGAACTCCGCAGTGCACCGCGGGGCGCACCACCTCGCCGTGGAGGCTACCGAAGCCTTCGAGAACGCCCGGGAAACGGTGGCTGCGTTTATCGGCGCCGGCTGGGATGAACTCATCTGGACCTCCAACGCCACCGAAGGCCTGAACCTGCTGAGCTACTCCTTCCTGAACGCCTCGCTGCCCGGAGCCGCACCGGAAGCGGCGAGGTTTGCCCTGGCACCCGGCGATGAACTTGTGGTCACGGAGATGGAGCATCACGCCAACCTGATTCCCTGGCAGCAGCTGGCCGAACGGACCGGAGCCGTGCTGAAGTTCATCCCCGTGGATGACAACGGCGCCCTGGATCTGGATGAAGCCGCGCACATCATCGGGGCACGAACGCGGGTGCTGGCTTTCACCCACGCCTCCAACGTCCTCGGCACCATAAACCCTGTTGCCACGCTGGTGGCACAGGCCCGGGCCGTGGGCGCCCTCGTGGTGCTCGACGCGTGCCAGTCCGCGCCGCACCTGCCCCTGGACGTCAAGGCGCTGGATGTGGACTTCGCCGTCTTCTCCGGCCACAAGATGCTGGCCCCCACCGGAATCGGCGGGCTGTACGGCCGCGCGGAGCTGCTCAACGCCATGCCGCCCTTCCTGACGGGGGGTTCCATGATCACCACCGTGACCATGGAACGGGCAGGATTCCTGCCCAGCCCGCAACGGTTTGAGGCGGGAACGCAACGGATCTCCCAGGCCGTGGCCCTCGCCGCGGCGGCAAACTATCTCACCGAAACCGGCCTCTCCCGCATCCACACCTGGGAAGCGGAACTCGGGCAGCGCCTCGTCGTCGGGCTCGAATCCATACCGGGAATCCGGGTGCTGGGGCCGGCGGCCGGCCAGGAGCGGATCGGGCTGGCTGCCTTCGACGTCGCGGGAGTGCACGCGCACGACGTCGGGCAGTTCCTGGACAGCCGTGGCATCGCCGTGCGCGTAGGCCACCACTGCGCCCAGCCGCTGCACCGCAGGCTCGGGCTGACGGCCACCACGCGTGCCAGCACCTACCTGTACAACACCACGGACGACGTGGACGCGTTTCTCGACGCCGTCGCCGGTGTCCGCGCATACTTCCAAGCCTGAGGACGGCAGCACATGAGTCTCGACCAGCTTTACCAGCAGATCATCCTGGAGCACTCCAAAGCCCGCCACGGCAGCGGGCTGGCCGGTTCCGCGGCGCCCGCAAATGCGAGCAGCGGCCAGTCCCACCAGCTGAACCCGGTCTGCGGCGATGAGATCACGGTCAGGGTCGCGGTGTCCGGGGGGAAAGTCAGCGAACTGCGCTGGGACGGCGACGGCTGTTCGATCTCCATGGCGTCAGCCTCCGTGCTCACAGACCTCGCGGAGGGCATGACCACGGAGGATTTCCGGACCGTGATTGAGCGTTTCCGCGAGGTGCTGCGCTCCCGCGGCAAGGTCGCCGCCGATCCGGAGATCCTCGGGGACGCCGCCGCGTTTGAGGGCGTGTCCCGTTACGCCGCCAGGGTCAAGTGCGCGATGCTCTCCTGGGTGGCGGCCGAGGACGCCCTCGGCCAGGCACTGTCCGCCTGAGGGGTCCCGGTCAGGGCCGGCCGAGGCCCTTGTAGGTCCAGCCGGCGGCGCGCCACTTGGCCGGATCCAGGACGTTGCGTCCGTCAAGGATGCGCGGTGCTGACACGAGTGCCTTGGTCACGTGCGGGTCCAGCTCCCGGTAGGCCTTCCACTCCGTCAGCAGCAGAACGGCGTCGGCCTTGAGCAGGGTGGTCTCCAGATCCGGCTCCATCTGGAGCTCGGGAAAACGCTTGGCCGCGTTGTGGAGCGCCTGGGGATCGGTGACGGTCACGACGGCGCCCTGGAGCTGGAGCTGCGCGGCCGCGCTGAGGGCGGGGGAGTCCCGGACGTCGTCGCTCTCGGGCTTGAACGCGGCGCCCAGGACCGCGATGCGCTGCCCCATCAGGGTCCCGCCGCAGAGCTCACGGGTCAGCTCCACCACCCGGGTGCGCCGCCGCATGTTGATGGCGTCGACCTCCCGCAGGAAAGTCAGGGCCTGATCCGCACCCAATTCGCCGGCGCGGGCCATGAACGCGCGGATGTCCTTGGGCAGGCAGCCGCCGCCGAAGCCGATGCCGGCGTTGAGGAACTTCCGGCCGATCCTGTCATCGAGTCCGATCGCGTCGGCCAGCCGGGTGACATCGGCCCCCGTGGCCTCGCAGACCTCGGCCATAGCGTTGATGAAGGAAATCTTGGTGGCGAGGAACGAATTGGCAGCCGTCTTCACCAGCTCCGCCGTTGCGTAGTCCGTCACGAGCCTCGGCGTCCCGTTGGCCAGCGGGGCCTCGTACACGCGGTCCAGCACGTCCACGGCCGGGTTCTCTTCGCTGCCGTCCGGCATGCCGTAGACGAACCGGTCCGGATTCAGCGTGTCGGTCACCGCGTGGCCTTCGCGCAGGAACTCCGGGTTCCAGACGAGTGTGGCACCCGGCTCCGTTTCCGCGATGACTTCGGCAAGCCGCGCCGCGGTGCCCACCGGCACTGTGGACTTTCCGGCGATCACATCGCCGGGCGAAACATAGGCGGCCAAGGACCCCACGGCGGCGTCGACGAACCGGAGGTCAGCGGCGTTTTCGCCGCGCTTTTGCGGCGTGCCCACGCAAATGAAGTGGACCTCCGAGCCGCGGGCGGCGGACATGTCGGTAGTGAACCGCAGGCGCCCGGATTCTTCAAGCTCGCTGAGGAGATCGTCCAGCACCGGTTCGTAGAAGGGGGCATGTCCGCCGGACAGCTGCGCCACCTTGTTTTCGTCAACGTCGATGCCCACGACGTCGTGGCCGAGCTTTGCCATGCAGGCCGCGTGGACCGCCCCCAGATAACCGCAGCCGATAACCGAGATCCGCATAGTTCCGATGTCCTCCCGCGTCGCTTGTTCACAGCGTACGTGTCCGGTGGCCGGTTCGCCCAGCCACCCGGCGCGCCACGCCAGGCCAGGAGGAACAGCGCGACGGCGGCAGCCGGTTCGCCCAGCCGCCGCCGGGCAGCCGGCCGGCGGGGGGAGTACTAGCCGAGCAGCCCCGCAATCCCGATTGCCGCCGTCGCGGCCCCGAGCACCATGGAGATGCTAACGAGGACGACGTGGACGGTCAGGAAGCGGGTGGCCTTGCCGCCGGAGTCGCGGGCCCTCGGGTCCTTCATGACCCGGCGCAGGAACTGCGGCCAGACAGCGAGGGACCAGACGCCGGCAATGATCAGGACGACAGCCAGGAGTGCAGGCAGTTCCACTGCGCTAGTGGCTTTCGAGCCAGGCCTGGGCCTGGGTGGACTGGATGTTCAAGGCCTTGCCGACCATGGGTTCGGCGGCCTCGGCGATTTTGCCGCCAAGGAAGGGCACGGAGGACGTCACATTGCCCTCAAGCTCGATCCGGGTGCTGCCGGCGTCGGACACGAGACGCTGGACGGCGTTCACATCCAGCGGTGCCCCGGCGATCTTCAGGGAGATGTTGCTCTGGCGCGAGCCGTCGGCGGACGGAGCCTCCCAGGTCTCCAGCTGCGTCACGGTGAGCCGCTCGCCCACGAACTTCCGGGCGACGTCGGGCATCCGGGTGGTGGGGACCGTGCGGACGGTGGTGGTGCTGAACGCGCCGGCGGGATCGCCGTCGACGACGAATGATTCGAGGGTGCCGCCGACAAGTTCGCTCGTGTGGCGCAGGAAGTCCTCGTTGACGAAAACCGCGGTGACGCGCTCTACGCTGTGCGGAACGGTGGTGGATGCACTCAGGGCCATGGGGGTCCTCCGTGGTGTGGAATTGGACGTTTCGGGCTCCAACATCCTACGCGGTGTGCCGGGCAGGCTCCGATTCGAGGTCCTGCAGGTCCCGTGCCGCGGCCGTGATGTTGCGTGACATGGCCGGGAAGATGACGCTGTGGAACGGCAGGACGGCGAGCCAGTAGAGGCGCCCGCTCAGGCCCTTGGGGAAGAAAATGGCCCGTTGCCGGTACAGGCTTCCGGTTCCCTGGGGCTCCACGGAAAGCTCCAGCCAGGCGCGGCCCGGGGCCCGCATCTCGGCCCGCAGCCGCAGCAGCCGGCCGCGGTCGATCCGCTCGGCACGCCACCAGTCCACCACTTCGCCCTCCGCCAGCAGGTGCGGGTGGCGGCGGCCGCGGAGCAGTCCCGCTCCGCCCGTGAGCTTGTCCAGCCAGCCGCGCACGCGCCATGCCAGCGGAAGCGAGTACCAGCCGTTTTGGCCGCCAATCCCCTCGATGATGGTCCAGACGTACTTAGGGTCCACGGGGCTGGAAAAGCTCCGTTCGTCAACGTAGACGCGGTGGCCGGCCCAGTCGGGGTCGCTGGGGAGGGGATCCGCGTCCGCGCCGGCGCTGGCCCAGGTCGTTTCGACCTGGGCGTCGCGTTCCTTGCCCAGGGCGAGGCCCACCGCACGGCGGTACGGCGTCAGGCCGCCCGCCGGCACCGGGATGAGGGAATCGATGTCGTGTTCGCGGGACACAGCGTCATGCTGCAGCGATTCCACGAGGGGCAGGGACATGGACAGCGGGATCGGAGTCGTCAAAGCGACCCACATCCCGGCGAGCTTCGGGGCGGGCACGGGCAGGGCCAGCACGAGGCGGTGCGGGAGGCCGGCCTCGGCGGCATATTCGTTCATCATTCCCGCGTAGGTCAGGACCTCGCGGCAGCCGATGTCGAAGGTGCGGTTGATCGCGCCACTGAGGGATGCCGCCGCCACGAGGTAGTACAGGACATCGCGCACCGCGATGGCCTCGATCCGGTTCTTCACCCAGCTCGGGGCGGGCATCACCGGAAGCGTTTCCGTGAGGTGCCGGATCATCTCGAAGGAGGCCGATCCGGAGCCGATGACGACGCCCGCCTGGAACACGACGGCGTCGACCGGGCTGTCGAGGAAGACCTTCCCCACCGCTTCCCGGGACCGCATGTGCGTCGAGAGCTCGGCGCCTGCCGGGTGCAGGCCGCCCAGATAGACGATCCTGCCGACTCCCGCGTCCGCGGCTGCCGTGGCGGCGGTCCCGGCCATCGTTTTTTCCTTGGCCTCGAAGCCCGGGCCGGCGGCCATGGAATGGACCAGGTAGTACAGGACATCGACGCCCTCCAGCGCCCCGCGCAGTGCACCGTCGTCGTCGAGGCTGCTCTGGATCACCTCCACGTCGTCCAGCCACGGCACGCCGGCGATCTTCGCCGGCGTGCGGACGAGGACCTTCACCGTGTGCCCGGCCTCGAGCAGCCGGGGGACCAGCCGGCCGCCGATATAGCCGGTGGCGCCAGTGACGAGGACTGTCTTCGGATGTTCTGCCGTGGGAGTGCCGTTCATGGTTGGCCCCTTGTCAGTGCTCATTTGTCAGTGCTGATTTGCCCGTGTCTATTTTCTGGGCTCCGTGTCATTGCCCGTGGAAGCTATTCGGAGCGACCGCCGCCGCGGACCGGTCCGTGCTGCCAGCTTAGCCCCGCAGGCCTCACCGTCCCGGCCTCCGCGGTAGGCTTGGAAGACCCGGGATTCTCGCGAATTCCGGCTATTCGTGTTGCCTGCATTTTCGTGATCCCATCAGGAGCAACAGTTATGAGCCCCAACGGCCCCTCACTTACCGGTCTGCGCCGTGCCCTGGCCGAGGACCGGAACTACTCCCGCGTCCGGGCCGAGGCCTCCCGCGGCTTCGAAGCCCGCAGCGAGGACTACCAGATCAGCGCCCCCGCCGGCATGCGGGCAACCCTGCTCGCGGAAATGGCCGACGGCCTCGCCTCATCCCCCGGAGCGGTTGTCCTGGCCGTCACCGCCACCGGCCGCGAGGCCGAGGACCTGACCGAGGCCCTGCGCGCCTTCCTGCCGGCCGACACGATCGCCGAATTCCCCAGCTGGGAGACCCTCCCGCACGAACGGCTCTCCCCGCGCTCAGACACTGTCGGCCGTCGCCTCTCCGTACTCAGGCGCCTTGCCCATCCCGAAGCCTCCGCCGCCGGTGCCCTGCGCGTCGTGGTGGCGCCGGTCCGTGCCGTCGTCCAGCCGATCGTGGCCGGCCTCGGCGAACTGGTGCCCGTCACGTTGAAAGTCGGCCAGGAAATCTCCTTCAGCAACGTCGTGAAAAGCCTCGCCGATGCAGCCTACGCCCGCGTGGACATGGTGACGCGCCGCGGCGAATTCGCTGTGCGGGGCGGAATGCTGGACGTCTTCCCGCCCACCGAGGACCACCCGGTCCGGGTTGAGTTCTTTGGCGACGAGGTCGAACAGATGCGCTGGTTCGCTGTAGCCGACCAACGCTCACTGTCGGCGCCCGGCGTGCACCACCCCACAGAACTCCATGCTCCGCCGTGCCGCGAAATCCTGATCACGCCCTCCGTCATGTCCCGGGCCGCGACGCTGAAGGCGCAACTGCCGGCCGCGGCGGACATGCTGGAAAAGATCGCCGGCGGCATTGCCGTGGAGGGCATGGAATCGCTGGCCCCCGTGCTGGTGGATGCCATGGTGCCTTTCCTGGACCAGCTCCCCTCCGGTTCCCTCTCCGTGGTGATCGAGCCGGAAAAGGTACGCGCCCGTGCCCACGACCTCGCCGCCACGAACGAGGAATTCCTGGAAGCGGCATGGTCCACAGCCTCAGACGGCGGCAGGGCACCGCTTGATCTGAGCTCGCAGGCGTCGGCGGCGCTGCATTCGGCCAGCTTCCGGTCCCTGACCGAAACCCGTACGGCCGCCCTCGCCCACGGCGTGTCGTGGTGGTCGATCACGTCCCTGGCGACAGATGAAGAACTCATGCCGGATGTCGATGTCCTGAACCTGCACGCCCGCGAGCCCCGCGGCTACCAGGGTGACGTGGCCGAAATGATGGACTTCATCGGCTCCCGCGTGCGGGACCAGTGGCGGATTGTCGTCGTCACCGGGGGCCCGGGCCCGGCACAGCGGCTCGCGGAACTGTTCCATGACAACGACATCCCGTGCGCCCGGGTGGACTCCCTCGACGCCGAACCCCAGCCCGGCCTGATCGAGGTCACCACCGCCGCCGCCGGCCGCGGATTTGTCCTGGACCCGCTCAAGCTTGCCCTGTTGACCGAGGCTGACCTGCTGGGCCGCACCTCGGCCGGCTCCACGAAGGACATGCGCCGGATGCCCTCCAAGCGGCGGAACGCCGTGGATCCGCTCCAGCTGGTGGCCGGCGACTCCGTCGTGCACGAACAGCACGGCATCGGCCGGTTCGTGGAGCTGATCCAGCGAAGGATTGCAGTCGGCGGCTCAAAAGACTCAGTTGGTGTCCGCGAGTACCTCGTCCTGGAGTACGCGCCGTCCAAGCGCGGCGCGCCCGGCGACCGGCTCTTCGTGCCCACGGACCAGCTGGACCAGGTGACCCGCTACGTCGGCGGCGACACCCCGGCCCTGAGCAAGATGGGCGGCGCGGACTGGGCCAGCACGAAGTCCAAGGCGCGCAAGGCGGTCAAGGAGATCGCCGGCGAACTGATCCGGCTGTACTCGGCCCGGATGGCCTCCCGCGGCTATGCCTTCGGCCCGGACACGCCGTGGCAGCGTGAGCTGGAGGAAGCTTTCCCGTATGTCGAAACCCCGGACCAGCTGACCACCATCAACGAGGTCAAGGCCGACATGGAGCGGGAGATCCCCATGGACCGCCTCATCTCCGGGGACGTGGGCTACGGCAAGACCGAGATCGCGGTCCGGGCCGCCTTCAAGGCGGTCCAGGACGGCAAGCAGGTCGCCGTGCTCGTGCCCACCACCCTGCTCGCCCAGCAGCACTACGAGACGTTCACCGAGCGGTTCTCCGGGTTCCCGCTGCGGGTCAAGCCGCTGTCCCGTTTCCAGGGCGCCAAGGAAGCCAAGGAGACGGCCGAAGGGGTCAAATCCGGCGCCGTGGATGTTGTGATCGGCACGCACCGGCTGCTGTCCAAGGACTTCGCGTTCAAGGACCTGGGCCTCGTGATCGTGGATGAGGAGCAGCGCTTCGGCGTCGAACACAAGGAAGCGCTGAAGAAGATGCGCACCAATGTCGACGTCCTGGCCATGAGCGCCACGCCGATTCCGCGGACCCTGGAGATGTCCCTGACCGGCATCCGTGAGACCTCGACCCTGGCCACCCCGCCGGAGGAACGGCACCCCGTGCTGACCTATGTGGGGCCCTACACGGACAAGCAGACCTCGGCCGCCATCCGCCGCGAACTCATGCGCGAAGGGCAGGTGTTCTTCGTGCACAACCGGGTCTCCACGATCGACCGGACCGCGGCGAAGATCCGGGAACTCGTGCCGGAGGCCCGCGTGGAGGTAGCGCACGGCAAGATGTCCGAGAGCCGGCTCGAGCAGATCATCGTGGACTTCTGGGAGAAGCGCTTCGACGTCCTCGTCTGCACCACGATCATCGAGACGGGCCTGGACATTTCCAACGCCAACACGCTGATCGTGGACGGGGCGGAGAAGTACGGACTCTCCCAGCTGCACCAGCTGCGCGGCCGCGTGGGCCGCGGCCGCGAACGCGCCTACGCGTACTTCCTGTATCCCTCGGAAAAACCGCTCGGCGAAGTGGCGCTCGAACGCCTCAAGGCCGTTGCCACGCACAACGAACTCGGCGCCGGCATGCAGCTGGCCATGAAGGACCTCGAGATCCGCGGCGCCGGCAACCTGCTCGGCGGCGAGCAGTCCGGGCATATCCAGGGCGTCGGCTTTGATCTGTACATCCGGCTCGTGGGCGAAGCCGTCGCGGAATACCGCGGCGAGGCCGAGGAAAAGGCCGCGGAAATGAAGATCGAGCTCCCCGTCAACGCGCACCTGCCGCACGACTATGTCCCCGGCGAGCGGTTGCGCCTCGAGGCGTACCGAAAGCTGGCCTCCGCCATCACTTACGAGGCCATCGATGAGGTTGTCGCCGAGCTGGTGGACCGCTACGGGGAGCTGCCGCTGCCCGCGAAGAACCTGATCGACGTCGCCCGCTTCCGGGTGGGGGCACGCGAGGCGGGGCTCTCCGACGTCGCGCTCCAGGGGAACTTCATCAAGTTCTCCCCGGCGCAGCTGCCGGAGTCCAAGCTCATGCGGCTGACCCGGATGTACCCCGGCGCGCAGGCCAAACCGGCGCTGGACGCCGTGCTCGTTCCCAAGCCCAAGACGGCGAGGATCGGCGGCCGGGACCTGCAGGACGCCGAGATCCTGGAGTGGGCCAACGGCGTCATCCGCAACATTTTCTCCGACGCCCCTCTTGCCGTTGAACAGGCGAGGAGCTAGGCAATGATGGGCGGACACCACGCCGCGTCAGGAGCCGCGGCGTGGGTAGCCATTGCCTCGACCGGACCGTATGCCCTGGGCTGGTACCCGCTGGACGCCACCGGGATCGTGATCGGCGGAATGGCGACGGCGGGGACAGCCCTGGTGTGCGACTGGGACCACCGCTCCAGTACCATTGCGCACTCGCTGCCGCCGCTGTCCAACGTGATCGCCGTCGGGATCGAGAACGCCAGCGGCGGCCACCGCCAGGGCACCCACTCGGTGCTGGGCGCGGCGGTCTTCGTGCTGCTCGCGGCCATGGCCGGGCAACTCCAGCTGCAGACGGGCTGGGGGCTGCTGTCCGTGGGGGCCGGGCTGCTGTGCATGTTCATGATTAACATCGCGGCGAAAGCCCTCAAACTTTTTCCGAAGTACGGCTGGATCAGCAACTGGATCTTCGCCCTGCTCATGGCAGGCCTGGTGACGTGGTTTGCTCCGCACCAGTGGACCTGGCTTCCGGTGTCGATGCTCACAGGCGTGCTGGTGCACATTGTCGGGGACATGATCACGACCGGGGGAGTGCCGCTGCTGTGGCCGCTCGTGATCAAGCCGCCAAAGGTCCTGCGCAAGCTGCCGCTCGTGAAGGACATCTGGCGGCCCAACGGGGCGTTCTCCATCCCGCTGCTGGGCCGTGCTGGCTCCCGGCGGGAATGGTTCGTCCTGATCCCGGTCAGCGCCTACGCCATGGTCGGGATGTTCGGCGCGGTCCTGGCCATGGCCAAGGTCCATTTCCCGGCCGCCGCGGCGATGGGGACAACGCTGGTCAACGGCCTGTTCTCGCTGCTCCCGGGCTGAGGGCCCTGTTCCCGGGCTGAGCCGGCGGTGAACTGGGTCCGCGACGGAGGATTGGCGACGGGTCCTTAACTGGCTGAAGCTCCGGAATATCCGGAGCTTCAGCCAGTTAAGGAAGGGAAAGCCTAGTTTTCGCCCGCCGAATCCGAGCGGCCCAGGATGGTCTGCGGGATCCAGAACGAGCCGGCGAAGAGGAGCAGGCAGACGGCCATCGGCCACGGGTTGTCCAGCGACAGGTAGGACAGCGAGTACAGCGCGCCGAGGAACAGCACCATCATCAGAGCGAAGAGGATGATGCTGGACGCGAGGCTGTTCTCGCTCTGCCGGGTGTTGCTGTTGATCTTGGACATTCGTTCCTCCTCGGCCCCTGGGGGCTCAAAACTGTGGCGGCTGCCGGCGCGAATCAGTACGCGGACGAACCCTGTTCACCCTTGACGATCGCGATGCCGGAGCTGGCGCCAATACGTGTTGCACCTGCAGCAATCATAGCCTGCGCGTCGGCGAGGGACCGCACGCCGCCGGAGGCCTTGACACCCAGGTCCGGGCCCACCGTGCGGCGCATCAGCGCGACGTCCTCGGCCGTGGCGCCGCCGCCGTTGAAGCCCGTGGAGGTCTTCACGAAGTCCGCCCCTGCTTCCACCGCGGCCTCGCAGGCCAGCACCTTCTGGGCGTCGGTCAGCAGCGCCGTTTCGATGATGACCTTCAGGATCGCCCCGCCGTCGTGGACGGGCTCGGCGACGGCGGCGATGTCATCCACCAGGGCGCCCTTGTCGTTGGCGCGGGCCGCGGCGATGTTGATCACCATGTCGACCTCTTCCGCGCCGTCCAGGACGGCCCCGCGGGCCTCGAAGGCTTTGACGTCACTCGGGGTGGCGCCGAGCGGGAAGCCCACCACGGAACACGTCAGCACGCCCGAGCCCTTGAGGGCTTTCTTGACGGTCTTGACCCAGATCGGGTTCACGCAGACCGACTTGAAGCGGTACTCGGCGGCCTCGGCGCAGACTTTGAGGATCTCGGCCTCGCCCGCTTCCGGCTTAAGCAGGGTGTGGTCAATGTAGGAGGCAATCGGGTTCGCGGTGCCCGAGGTTGCAGGGGCGGCGCTTCCGGCGGCTGCAGCGGCTTCGTTGCTCATGGTGGTCCCTTTCATGGCGGGCCCTGGACTGTGAAGTTCCTCTGGGAGGCCTTGTGGGCCTGCGGACACCGCGTTCTTCGTGGCTGGTCAGATGTCCATCTTGCCATAACGGGTCCCCTTCCGGAGGGCCGGGCCGGACCGCTAAGCGGCCTGCGCGAGGGCGTCCGCCGGGCCGCCCTGCAGCAGCTGGGACGCGCAGGCGGACGCCGCGGGACCGGCGGCCACGAGCAGTCCCAGCCGGACGCCGTCGAACACTGCAGCGTCTCCGATAGCCCAGATTCCCGGGACGGACGTGCGGAAGTCCTGGCCGATCACGATCCCGCCCTGCGGTGCGGTCTTCAGGCCCGCGCTGACGGCAAGGGCGTCGCGGGCAACCCGGTCCTCGGCGAGGACCACGAGGTCGCCGTTCATGCTGGAGCCGTCCTCAAACACGATGCCGGCGGCCGGCAGCGCCGAGCCGGCGAGGGTCGGAAGGGCGGCGGAAGGCCGCTGAGTGGTGCGGACGGGGCGCACACCGCGGGCGCGCAGCACCGCTTCGGCCTGGCCCGCGGCCGTCCCGGTGCCCACGAGAATGCCCAGCGGACGCCGGCCCAGGACCCGGGTGATGTCCTTGACGGCCTCGCCCAGGCGGGCGACGTCGTCGATCGTGGAGTAGCTCAGGCACCGCCGGGCCCCTTCCAGGGGCGGGGCAGCGGGCGAGGACCCGGTGGCGATGACGAGCTGGTCGTAGTTGAATTCCAGGCCGTCCGCAGTGACCACACAGCGGCTGTCGGGATCGACGTAGCTGGCCGGCTGGCCGAAGCGGACGGACACCTGGGGGAGGGCGGCGAGTTCCAGGAGTTCGGCGGGGGCATCGTCCCGGTTGCTGAGAACGGTAACCGCGCCGGCGAACGGTGTCCGGGCGAGCTGGCGGACGAGGGCCTGGGCGGCGGGGCCGGCTCCTGCGATGACGATCCGTGGCCGGGTCTGGGAATCGGGAGTAACGCTCGTGGCGGACATGGTGGCCCTTTCGCTGGTGGCCGATGGTGTGGCCGGTTCTGCTTGATGGACCCCAGCGTAGGCGTCCGGTTTTTCGGGGGTGTTTCCCGGGTGTTGCGGTTTTTCCGCTGCCCGTTCGCCAATGTTTACGTGCCGGTAACAAAGCAACGCGGGGTCATTTGGCGCCCATGGATGAGCGTGGGATGGGCGCCAGGGGCCCCGCGTTGCTGTCAGACGCGGACCCGGTAGCCGCGCTTCACCACGGTTTCGACCAGGCGCCCGTCCGGCAGGGAGGACCGCAGCCGGCTGACCGTCATGTCCAGGGCGTGGACGGAGCCGCGCAGCTCCAGGAGCTCGGAGAGTGCCTCGCGGGACAGCACGGCCCCCCCGGCGCCCAGCAGGGCCCGGAGCAGGAGCAGGGGCGCAGGCGCCATTTCCACGGCCTGCCCGTCGATCCTGAGCGAGCGGCCGCGGAGCTCCACACTCCCGGACACGGTCTCGAGGCGGCGGACATGGTTCAGGCCCAGATGCTCGCAGACCAGCCGGATCAGGGCGCCCATGCGGTAGCGCTCCGGGACCAGCGGCTGCAGGCCGGCGTCGATCAGCGGCTGGGCGGTGACAGGTCCGACGACGGCGGTGGCGACCGTGGTCTTCAGGCTCTCCACGAGCTGCTTGTAGACGCCCATCTCGTGCGCGGTGCTCCACATCGCGTCCACGGCCGGGGCACTGGTGAAGGTCAGCACATCCAGGTTCCCGCTGCAGGCAGCCTCGATCAGCCGCGGCAGGCGGTCCGCGCCGTCGGGCTTGACCCAGCGGTACGGCGTGACGGTCAGGACCGTGGCGCCGGACATCCGGAGGCGTTCGAGCTGGCGGACATCGGTGTAGCCGTGCAGCTGGACCGCCACCGTTTTCCCCCGCACGCCCTCGGCGAGGAGCATGTCCACCAGGGTGGCCGTGGTTTCGTCGCTGCTGATCCCAACGTCGGCCAGTCCGGCCGCGCGGACCGCTCCGCGGGCCTTGGGCCCGCGGACGAACATCCGGCAGCCCGAGAGGGTGTCCAGCAGCTGCTCGCCAATGCCGAAGGTGTCTGCCGCCTCGCACCAGCGGCGCATGCCGTACGCGGTGGTGGCGATGCACAGCTCGGGGCGGGCTTCGATGATGGCGCGGGTGTCCTCGATCAGGCGCAGGTCCTCCTGTACCGGGGCGATCTTCAGCGCCGGAGCGTGCAGTACCTCGGCTCCGCGCCGCTCCAGGGCCTCGATCAGGTCCTGGGACCGCCGGTGCGACGTGACCCCGATCCGGAAGCCGTCCAGCGGCAGGTCTTTCCCTACGGCCTCGCCGGCCGGCCCCGGCCCGGGAACGTCGGCGGCCTGCGGGGAGGCCGCGGCGATGGCGTTCAGTGCGCTCATGATCGCTTTCACGCCTCCATCAGGGATGCGGCGAGCCTGTCGAGCTCGGCAGCCGCGTCGGCGCAGCCGCGGTTGGCCTCGGCCACCCGGACCACGTCCCCGATCACCAGCACCGCGGGGTTCGTGCAGCCGGCGGCCGCGGTGGTGATGGTGCCGAGTTCGGCGATGGTGGTGCGCTGGCCGGGCCGGTAGCCGCGCTCGACGACGGCCATCGGCATGTCCGCGCGCATGCCGGCCCGTCGCAGCCCGGAAGCCAGCTGGTGCAGGGTGCCGATCCCCATGAGGACGACGATGGTCCCGCCCAGGCCAGCCAGGTGCATGTGTTCCTTGTCGGTCAGCGGGGCGTGCCCGGAGACCACCGTGAACATGTGGCTGACCTCGCGGTGCGTCACCGGGATCCCCGCAGCGGCCGGGACCGAGATGGCGCTCGTAACGCCGGAAATGACGCGGACCTGAACGCCGGCCTTCACACAGGCAGCCACTTCCTCGCCACCGCGGCCGAAGACGTACGGGTCCCCGCCCTTGAGCCGGACGACGTTCCTGCCCGCGAGGGCGGCCTGCACCATGAGTTCCTCGATGCCGGACTGGCTGACCGGGTGGTGGCCCGGCCGTTTGCCCACATCCACCAGCTCGGCCGATGCCAGCGACGCGAGCTCCTGGTACGGGGCCAGCCGGTCATAAAAGACGACGTCGGCGTCCCGCAGCGCCGCCACGGCGGCGACGGTCAGCAGCTCGGTGGTGCCCGGGCCGCCGCCAACGAGGGTGACGTGGCCGGCGGGGCCCGCGGCAGGCTCCGCGGCGACGGGGATGCCCGTCGCCCGGCAGCGGTCCAGCAGGGCGTCCCAGCCGGGCTGGCCGTCGTCGACGGCGGCCACGAGGTACGGCCGTTCCGGCAACGCGCCGTCATGTGCGGCCCCGTGCGGGCTGCTGAGCCGGGACACGACCGCACCGGCGGCGTGGTAGCGGCGGACGGCCTGGCGGGCGGCGGCGTCCGAGCCGGTGATGAGGACTTCCCGGCCGCTGAGATCGATGCTGAGCTGCATGGTCAGACCTTGCTTTCGGTAGCGGCAGCGGTGGCTGCATCAGCGGCGCTTGCGCTGGACGGCCGGACGGGGATGGTGGAGGCGATCAGGACTGGTTGCTGATCGGCCAGCGCCTTTTCCTCGGCCGTCGCGGGGCGCATCTGGCCGCGCTCATCGGGGACGAACGTGATGGAATCGTCCCTCTGGTCGGGGGCATTGACGAAGGACCGGAAGCGGCGGAGGCGTTCGGGATCCTTCAGGGTGTCGGCCCATTCGTCGACGTAGGTGTCCACGTGCCTGGCCATGGCGGCCTCGAGGTCCCCGGCGATGCCCAGCGTGTCGTGCACCACCACGTCCTCGACGTGCTTGATGCCGCCGTCGAGCTCTTCCTGCCACCGCGCGGTACGCTGCAGCCGGTCGGCGGTGCGGATGTAGTACATGAAGTAGCGGTCGATGTACTTGATCAGGGTTTCGTCGTCGAGGTCCTTGGCCAGCAGCTGGGCGTGCGCCGGGGTGGCCCCGCCGTTGCCGCCGACGTAGAGGTTCCAGCCGTCGGCGGTGGCGATGACCCCGACGTCCTTGCCCCGGGCCTCGGCGCATTCGCGGGCGCAGCCGGAGACGCCCATCTTCAGCTTGTGCGGGCTGCGCAGGCCGCGGTAGCGCAGTTCCAGCGCGATGGCCATGGCCACCGAGTCCTGGACCCCGAAGCGGCACCACGTGGAGCCGACGCAGGACTTCACGGTGCGCAGGCTCTTGCCGTAGGCCTGGCCGGATTCGAACCCGGCGTCCACGAGCACCTTCCAGATTTCCGGGAGCTGTTCCAGCCGGGCACCGAACATGTCGATCCGCTGGCCGCCGGTGATCTTGGTGTAGAGGCCGTACTGTTCGGCGACCGCCGCGATCACGCCGAGCTTCTTCGGGGTAATCTCGCCGCCGGCGATGCGCGGGACCACCGAGTAGGTGCCGTCTTTCTGCATGTTGGCCAGGGCACGGTCGTTGGTGTCCTGCAGGGTGCCGCGGCCGGCGTCGAGGACGTAGGCGCTGTTCTGGCTGGCAAGGATGTTGGCGATGGTGGGCTTGCAGATGTCGCAGCCGTCTCCGGTGCCGTACGTGGCCATGATCTCCTCGAAGGAGGTCAGTTCCAGGACACGGATGGTCTCGAAGAGTTCCTGCCGGGAGAGTTCAATGTGCTCGCACAGCGCCTTGGAGACCTCGACGCCGGACTTGGTCAGTTCGGTTTCCAGCAGCTTCTTGAGCATCGGCACGCAGGAGCCGCAGCTGGTTCCGGCGCGGGTGCAGCCCTTGAGCTCGCCGAGTTCCTGGACGGGGGCGTTCCCGTCGCACGCCCCGCAGCCGTTGACGGTGTCCCGGATGGTCCCGGCCGACACGTTGTTGCAGGAGCACAGGATGGCGTCGTCGGGGAGCTCGGTCTCCGGGGCGTCGCCGCCGGCCGCCGTGAGGTACGCGCCGGGTTCAGCGGCCAGTTCGCGGCCGAGCATCGGGCGCAGGGAAGTGTAGGGGGTGGCGTCGCCGACGAAGATGCCGCCAAGGAGGGTCTTGGCGTCGTCCGTGGTGACGATTTTCTGGTAGACGCCGCGGGCCGGGTCCGCGTAGACGATTTCAAGCGCGTGCTCGGTCCTGGCGAAGGCATCACCGAAGCTGGCGACGTCCACGCCGGAAAGCTTGAGTTTGGTGGCCGTGTCGAAGCCGGGGAAGGTCGCAACGCCGCCGTGCAGCCGGTCCGCCACGATCTCCGCCATGGTGTTGGCCGGGGCCACGAGGCCCAGGCACATGCCGCCGAAGTTGGCGACCTCGCCGATCGCCCAGATGCCGGGAACCTCGGTGGAGCAGTCGTCGGAGATGACGACGCCGCCGCGCTGGCCGAGCTGGAACTGCTGCTGCTCACCCTCGGCGGCCCGGAACAGCTCGTCGCGGGGCCGGACGCCGATGGCGACGATCACGATGTCGGCGTCGATGATGCGGCCGTCGGCAATGAGGACGCCGGTGACCTGGCCGTCGTCGTCCGAGAGGACCTCGGAGGGGAACACGCCGCCGTGGACGGTGAAGCCCTTGGCCTCGATGAGGCGCCCGAGCGCCTGCCCGGCGCCCTCGTCCAGCTGGGTGTTCATGAGCCAGGGGGAGCCGTTGATGACGATCGGGGTGGCGCCGAGCTGTTCGGTGCCGGCCGCGGACTCGAGGCCCAGCAGGCCGCCGCCGATGGTGACCGCGTTGACCTTGCGGCCCAGCGTCTCCGTCAGCTCCGCGATCGCCTTGTTGATGGCCCGGACATCCTCGAGCGTGCGGTAGACGTGGGTGAGTTCGGATCCCGGGATCGGCAGGCGGGCGGCATCCGAGCCGGTGGCGACGACGAGGTCGTCATACGGGTACAGGGTGCCGGCGGCGGTGGTCACGGTCCTGCCTGCGGTGTCGATGCCGGTCACGCGCTCGCCGGTCTGCAGGGCCAGCGCCGCGTGGTCCCACATCGAGGCGCTGCCCAGGGTGAGGTCGGCGTCGGCGTCGGTGAGGGCTTTGCTCAGCGCAACGCGGTCATAGGGAAGGTGGGCCTCCTCGGTGAGGACTGTGACGTGCCAGCCGTCGAGGCCGCGGGCGTGCATGGCGTCGGCGAAACGGTGGGCGGCAGGGCCGCCTCCGGCGACCACGACGCGGCGCGGTGTGGTGGTTCGCGCTGCGCCCTGGTTCTGGGGGCTTGAAGTCTGTCCGGTCACGGTGGGCCTTTCGCATGGGCCGCAGTCGGTGCTCTGCGGCCTTCTCAATCGAAGTGTCCCTCCAGACTAGGCAAGCGCAGTTTCGCTTCAGTTTCCCTTATGTTTCGTGATCTTAACTTCTGCATCACGAACGCGTTTCGGGCCGTGTGAGGTCTCTTTTACCCGCCGGACACATTGACTGCACGCCGATGAAACACCCGGGACCTAGCTTGGGTATGTGGCCGCAGCAGCAGCTGAGCCCGACAGAGATGTATCAGAAAGGGGCCGAAATGACTGCCGTACTTGAGAGCGCAGCACGAAGCTTCGTTAAACACCCCGGCTTTGGGACGGGCTGGCACCGCGTGTGCGCCGTGGGGGACCTGGAGCCGGCCTGGGGCGAAGCCGCGCTGATCGCCGGCCGCCAGGTGGCCATGTTCCGCACGGTGTCCGGTGAGGTCTACGCCGTCGCCCACGAGGACCCCGCCACGGGGGCGCACGTCATGGCGCGCGGCATCATCGGGTCCCGCGGGGCACGCCAGACGCTTGCCTCGCCGTTGCACAAGGAGGTCTACGACCTCGTCACTGGGGAGTGCCTGGGCACCCCGGCACTTCGGCTCCAGACCTTCGGTACCCGGATTGTGGGCGGGTACATTGAGGTCGAACTCTAGCTAGAGTCCCAGCGCCTCGCGGACGTCCGCAAGGACGCCGTCGAGTGCCGCGCGGGCCTCGCGCCGGGCCTCGGACAGGCCTGCGGCTGATTCAACGCCGCGGATGACCTCCAGGTAGCACTTGAGCTTCGGCTCCGTCCCGCTGGGGCGGATGATCACGCGGCTGCGGTCCTTTGTCAGGTACAGCAGGCCCTCCGTGGGCGGCAGGTGCTCGCTTCCTTCGGCGAGGTCCGTGACCGTCTCGACGGCCGAGCCGCCGAAGGAGCCCGGGGGGCTGACCCGCAGCCGGTTCATCATGGCGTCCAGCAGGCCAAGATCCGCCACCCGGATGCTGAGCTGGTCACTCGCGTGCAGCCCGTGCACAAGGTACAGCTCATCAAGGGTTTCGAAAATGGTCTTGCCGTCGGCCTTCGCCGCGGCCGCGAGTTCGGCGATCAGGACCGCCGCGGAAATCCCGTCCTTGTCCCGGACCAGCGAGGGCGCGACGCAGTACCCCAGCGCCTCCTCGTAGCCGTACAGCAGTCCGGGCACGCGGGCGATCCATTTGAAGCCGGTGAGCGTTTCCTCGTGGGCGAAGCCCGCCGCGGACGCTATCCGCGACAGCAGGCGTGAGGACACGATCGAATTGGCAAAGACACCTGACGGCGTCTCGTCCCCGGCGTCCAGCCGCGCCACGACGTGCGCGCCCAGCAGGACCCCGACCTCGTCGCCGCGCAGCATGCGCCAGGTGCCGGTGTCCGGGTCCTTCGCGGCCACGGCGGCGCGGTCGGCGTCGGGATCGTTTGCGATCACGATGTCCGCGCCTACGCGGGCGGCCGTTTCCAGCGCCAGGTCCAGGGCGCCGGGCTCTTCGGGGTTGGGGAAGTTCACGGTGGGGAAGTCCGGATCCGGTTCCGCCTGTTCCGTCACGAGGGTGACGTCGGCGAATCCGGCGGCATGCAGCACCGCTACCGCGGTTTCGCCGCCCACGCCGTGCATCGGTGTCAGAACGATCTTGAGCTCCCGTGCCGGGAAGCGCGCCGGCAGAGCCAGAGCGGCAACGGCAGCCTCGTAGCCGGCGGTGACCGACGCGTCCAGCACCGTCCATCCTTCCGCAGCCAGGGCAATGGATTCCAGGCTTTCGACGGCGTCGATCTTGGCGGCGATCAGGGCGTCGTAGGGCGCAACGATCTGTGCACCGCGTCCGCTCTCCTCGACGGCGTGGCGGCCCAGATACACCTTGTAGCCGTTGTCCTGCGGCGGGTTGTGGCTGGCCGTCACCATGACGCCGCCGTCGCAATCCAGCGCCCGCACCGCGTAGGCAAGCAG
The DNA here is from genome assembly GCF_056395945.1 of Arthrobacter sp. 05T442. NCBI lineage: Bacteria > Bacillati > Actinomycetota > Actinomycetes > Micrococcales > Micrococcaceae > Arthrobacter > Arthrobacter sp. 05T442. Next base: position 206,043 of record NZ_JBFTKM010000004.1, read on the forward strand.
CGGCGTCGGAAGGGCGGCAGGCATCAGGAACGTCTCTATGCCGGCCGCCGTGAGGATCGCGGCCGTTTCCGCGGCGAAAATATCGGAGTTGTGCCGTGCGTCGTAGCCGACGACGGCGCGCGGCCGGGTGCCGGGGGAGGCCTGCGCGACGGCGGCCGTGAGGAACGCGGCGAAGCCGGCCGCGGCGCGGCGCACTACCACGCGGTTCATCCGGTTCGGGCCGGCCCCGAGGGCTGCCCGCAGCCCTGCGGTGCCGAACTGCAGGGTGCCGCTGAAGCTGTCGGCCAGTTCCTGGCGTGCAGCGGGGGCGCCGTCCTCGGCGAGCCGGATCAGTTCGCTCAGGGCAGCGCGGGTGGCGGGGTCCGGGTCCTGGGCGGCCCATGCACGGGCATCGCCCAGCAGGCTGGTGAGTTCGGCATCAGGTGACATCATAAGAACCAAACTATCGCCAATCGCCGGCGATGCCTCCCCCGACAAGCGAGAGTCCGCGGGCCGGTTATCCTTGACACCTAATTTTCCGGACACGTAGCGTCTGGAATATGAAGATGGGCCGTGGCGTGGAATGGGCCGTGCACAGTTGCGTCACCATGGCGTGGACGCCGCCGGGCGAGGCGGTCAACAGCGCCAGGCTGGCGGAGTACTACAAGCTTCCCGCCGCGTACCTGAACAAGCAGCTCCAGGCCCTGGTCCGGGCCGGCGTCCTGGCCTCGGTCTCGGGGCCGCGGGGCGGCTTCCACCTGGCCCGCCGCCCGGAGAACATCACCGTCCTGGACATTGTCCTGGCGCTGGAGGGCGCGGAGCCGGCCTTCCGCTGCGAGGGGATCCTGGGCAACGTTCCCGAACCGGACCACCAGGAGAATTTCGCCCGGACGTGCCTCATTTCGCAGACGATGCGGCAGGCGGAACTCGCCTGGCGGCAGGCCCTGGCGCGCCAGAGTATCGCCGGGATTGCGGAGTCGATGGAACGGCGGTTCCCGGCGGACAAGAGGAAGTCCCTCAAGTATCTGGCCCTGCAATGATCCGGCCGCCGGGCGCCCGCGCAGGAACCACCGGCACTCCGTTTAGAGCTTGGCGATGATCTCTGCGAGCAGCTTGGAGATCCGCGGTCCCGCGGCCTGCCCGGCTTCGAGGACTTCCTCGTGGCTGAGCGGTGCGGGGCTGATGCCCGCTGCGAGGTTGGTCACCAGCGAGATGCCGAACACCTCCATGCCCGCATGGCGTCCCGCGATGGCCTCCAGTGCCGTGGACATGCCCACGAGGGAGGCGCCGATCCGCTTGGCATACTGCACCTCGGCGGGCGTCTCGTAATGCGGTCCCGTGAACTGCGCGTACACCCCTTCGTCCAGCGACGGGTCCACCTCCCGGGCCAGGCCGCGGATCCGGGAGGAGTAGAGGTCCGTCAGGTCCACGAAGGTGGCGCCCTCAAGAGGTGAGGTGGCGGTGAGGTTGATGTGGTCGCTGATGAGCACCGGCGTGCCGGGCGTCCAGTCCTCGTTCAGGCCGCCACACCCGTTGGTCAGGACGAGGGTCTTGCAGCCGGCGGCGGCCGCAGTGCGGACTCCGTGGACCACGGCGCGGACTCCCTTGCCCTCGTAGTAGTGGGTACGCGCGCCCAGGACCAGTGCCCGCTTGCCCTCCTTGGTCAGCACGGACCGGATGGTGCCTACGTGGCCCACCACTGAGGGGGAGGAGAAACCCGGTACCTCTGCGGCGGACAGCGTGGCGGTGGTCTCGCCGATCTGCTCCGCGGCGTCTCCCCAGCCCGAGCCGAGCACGAGGGCGACGTCGTGGGCATCGACGCCCGTCTCTTCGGCGATGTAGTCGGCGGCGGCGCGGGCGGCGTCGAAGGGGTCCGTGTTCAGGAATTCTGTTGTACTCACCGGTACAAGCTATCGTGCTGTGCGCCCGCTGCCCAGCACGCGATAGCGCGGGTTTGTCGGCCGGCCCGGGTTTATTGGTAGTGCCGTGGCGGATAGGGGACAATGGATGATTGTGACTACGCATCCCGATTTCAGCTCACCCCGCATCGCAATTCTCGGCGGAGGGCCCGGCGGCTACGAAGCCGCCATGGTCGCCGCCTCACTGGGGGCCCAGGTCACCATCATCGAGCGCGCGGGGCTCGGCGGATCAGCGGTGCTGACCGACGTCGTACCCTCCAAGACCCTGATTGCGACGGCGGATTTGATGACCCGCGTCGGCGAGGCCGGCGAGCTGGGCGTCAAGTTCGACGTCGACGGCGGCGACTGCTCGCCGACGATGCGCGCGGACCTCAAACACATCAACGACCGCCTGCTCGGCCTGGCCCGGCAGCAGTCCGAGGACATCCGCAAGGGCCTCGAAAACCAGAACGTGCGCATCGTGATCGGCTCCGGCAAGATGCTGGACAACCACACGATCGAGGTCCTGACCGTTGACGGCACCGAGACGATTGAAGCCGACGCGATCCTGCTGGCTGTCGGCGCGCACCCGCGGGAGTTGCCCACCGCGCGGCCGGACGGCGACCGCATCCTGAACTGGGCGCAGATCTACACCATGGACGAGCTCCCCGAGGAGCTGATCGTCGTGGGATCCGGCGTCACCGGCGCCGAATTTGCCTCCGCCTACAACGGCCTCGGCTCCAAAGTGACGCTCATTTCCAGCCGTGACCGCGTCCTCCCGGGCTCGGACACCAACGCCGCGGAGGTCCTTGAAGGTGTCTTCGAACGCCGCGGGCTGACAGTACTGTCCCGCTCCCGTGCCGAGACGGTCGAACGCACCGGGGACGGCGTCGTGGTAACGCTCGGCGACGGGTCCAAAGTCACCGGCAGCCACTGCCTGGTCTGCGTCGGGTCCATCCCCAACACCGCAGGGATCGGGCTGGAAGAGGCCGGGGTCGCGCTGACCGAGAGCGGCCACATCAAGGTCGACGGCGTCTCCCGCACGACGGCGTCCAACATCTACGCGGCGGGCGACTGCACCGGCGTCCTCGCCCTGGCCTCCGTGGCGGCCATGCAGGGGCGGATTGCGATTGCCCACTTCCTCGGCGACAGCGTCATGCCGCTCAAGCTGCACCAGGTCGCGTCCAACATCTTCACGTCGCCGGAGATCGCCAACGTCGGGGTGTCCGAGGCCGAGATCAATTCCGGCAAGTACCAGGCCGATGTCATCAAGCTTTCGCTCAAGAGCAACGCGCGCGCCAAGATGCGCAACCACAAGGACGGTTTCATCAAGATCTTCGCCCGCAAAGGCTCCGGCACCGTGATCGGCGGCGTCGTGGTGGGCCCCAACGCGTCCGAGCTGATCTTCGCGATCTCCCTCGCGGTGACGCAGAAACTGCACGTCGACGACGTCGCCAGCACCTTCACGGTGTACCCCTCCCTGAGCGGTTCAATCTCCGAAGCGGCCCGTCGCCTGCACGTCCACATGTAACCGTCCGGGCCGCAGCCCGCTCGTCGACCGGCGGTGATCAAGGTCGCGGCCCGAAGACTCTGGACGGATCGGGTCGTGGGGCGTTGAATGTGGTCCAGTGCATATAGCACTGCCGGCCGCAGCCGTGGCCGCAGGCCCTCGGCTGCATTGCGAAGGAGCATATTCAATGGCGGGAATTGAAGACCATTTCGACAAGGCACACCACGGCAAGTCGGCGGCCGAGCTGGCCGACTCCCCGGTCGACGCCCTCAAGGGTGTCACCGAGGCCGACGGCGAGCATCTGAAGGCCGCGTTCGGCATCACAACAGTCAAGGACCTGGGGACGAACAAGTTCTTCCTCTGGGCGCAGGACGTTGCCAAGCAGGCAGGGTAGCGGACGCGTTCCTACTGTCCCAGCGCTGTGCGCCGCACGGCGCTGGGAAGCTGACATGAAGAAGGGTCCAATGGCCCGCCATTGGGCCCTTCTTCATGTCAGCCTGCCGGGCCCCGTCTTGAGGCCGGGGGGCTGGGCGCGGACAGGGGCTGGGCACGGACGGTGGCCGGGCTAACCTACGCCAAGTTCAACCCTTTGCCCGGCGGCCTCGAACTCTATGGCCGGGACGGAGCCTGCGCGCACCGGGATGCCCAGTGCGCGGTAGTCCCAGCCGGCAGCCTGATAACGGTCGGCATCGAGGGCATGCCGCCCGTCCACGATGAACCTGGTTTTCACGAGTTCACCGAGACGGACGGGATCCGCGTTCCGGAACTCGTCCCACTCGGTGAGCAGGACCACCACTTCGGCTCCCGTGACGGCGCCATCCAGTGACGTGGCGTAGTTGAGGTCCGGGTAGCCGCGGCGGGCGTTCGCCATGGCCGCCGGATCATAGACAGTCACGACAGCCCCGGCTTCGTGGAGCATACGTGCCACATCGAGGGCCGGCGCGTCCCGGACGTCGTCCGAGTTCGGCTTGAAGGCGGCGCCAAGAGCTGCCACCCGTGCTCCCTGCAGTTGCCCGCCGACAAGTTCGCAGACAAGGTCGACCGTGCGCTGGCGCCTCCGTTGGTTGATGGCGTCGACGTGGCGCAGGAACGAGACAGCCTGCCCCACGCCCAGCGTTTCTGCCCGGTGGGCGAACGCCCGGATGTCCTTTGGCAGGCATCCGCCGCCGAACCCCAGGCCCGGCTTCAGGAATCTCCCGCCGATCCGGCTGTCGTAGGAAAGGGCTTCGGCCAGGTGGCTGACATCCGCGCCGGTTGCCTCGCAGACTTCCGCCATCGCGTTGATGTAAGAGATCTTGGTGGCCAGGAAGGAGTTTGCGGCGACCTTGACCAGCTCCGCTGTGGCGAGGTCGGTGGATACCACCGGGGTTCCTGCCTCGATGATGGAGGTATAGCAGGCGGCCAGCTGGGCGCGCGCCCAGTCCGACTCCGCGCCGAAGACCAGCCGGTCGGGTTCGAGGGTGTCCTTGATGGCGAAGCCCTCGCGCAGGAATTCGGGGTTCCAGGCCAGTTCCACGGTGTTCCTGGCCGGTGCTGCGGCGTGAACGAGCCTGGTCAGCCGCTCCGCGGTCCCCATCGGCACCGTCGACTTCCCGACTATGAGGCACTTGCGGGCCAGCTCCCGGGCCAGGGAGGTGACGGCAGCGTCCACGTAGCTCAGGTCCGCGGCATCTGAGCCCTTCGACTGCGGGGTTCCGACGCAGATGAAGTGGACGTCCCCATGTGCGGCTGCCAGAGCCACATCCGTGGTGAACCGGAGCTTGCCGGAGGCCAGGGTTTCCTGCATCCTCTCTTCCAGGCCCGGCTCGTAAATAGGCAAGATGCCGGCTGCGAGCTGGTCGATCTTGGTCCGGTCGACGTCCAGGCCGACGACGTCGTAGCCGAGCAGTGCCATGCAGACGGCGTGGGTGGCACCGAGGTAACCGGTGCCGATGACGGTGATGTTCGGGTGATCGACAATGGCCGGGGCGGTGGCCGTGGCGGGATTCCGGGGCACGGTTGCCACGGAACCGGAACCGGAACCGGAACCGGGAATGAGCGGTGATGGGCCCCGGAAAATAGGCATATGTTTTGAATCCCCCTTGAATGGCGGCGGCTCTGAGCAGCTTCGCCGTGACCTTCAAAACATATTTGTGACACCCGCGACCGCACCCGAGTAGGGGGTACTGCACTTGTTAGGCGCCTGCACAAGTGATTCTCCTTGATGTCCCCGGAAAATCACTGCGTGGGGACAGGAAGCCCACTTGTTTCTTTGGGCAACTACCTGGGTGCTGTCCCTGCGCCATCCATCCGGCGCCTCACCGGAGCATTTGCAGTCGGCTAGAACGGGTACGGCGCGATGTCCGGCCTGACGGTCAGCCACTGGATTTCCGTGAAGGATTCCATGTTGGCGTGGTGCCCGCCGATCCGTGAGCCGTTGCCGGAGCTCTTGACGCCGCCGAAGGGTGAGTTCGCCTCGTCGGAGACTGTCTGTTCGTTGATGTGGACCTTGCCAGAGTCGAGCTGGTCGGCGATCGTCATGGCCATGCCGACATCGCCGAGGATGCCGATGGAGAGCCCGTATTCGTTGTTATTTGCCAGCGCAACTGCCTCCTCGATGGTGGAGAACTTCATCACCGGCGCCACAGGGCCGAAGATCTCGTCTTTCCACGCCGGGCTGGCGGGATCAAGGTCGGCGAGCACGGTCGGCCGGTAGAACCGCCCATCGTGGGTGCCCCCGGCTGCCAGCCGGGCGCCGCCTTGCACCGCATCCTGGACGATCGTGTCCACCCGGTGGAGCTGCTTGTCGTCAATGACGGGACCCAGCGCCACGGTGCCGCTCTTGGGGTCGCCCACGGGAAGGTGTCCCGCCTTCGCCGCGAGGGCGCTGACGTAGTCCTCATAGATGTCCTCGTGGACGATGTGCCGGCCGGCGGCCATGCAGATCTGCCCCTGGTGCATGAAGGATCCAAAGGCTGCCGCGGAGACGGCCTTTGGAAGATCGACGCCGGGCAGCACGATGATCGCGTTGTTGCCTCCCAGTTCCAGATGGGCCCGCTTGAGCAGGCGGCCGGCCGCCTCGCCCACTTTCCGGCCCGCCGCCGTCGAACCTGTGAAGGCGATGACGCTGACCTCGGGTGCCTCGACGACGGCCGTGCCGATCTCCGCGCCGCCGGGCAGCAGGGACAGGACGCCGGGCGGCAGCCCGGCCTCCTCGAAGACGCGCATCAGCGTCACGCCGCCGCAGACCGCCGTGCGGGGATCGGGTTTGAGGAGCACGCCGTTGCCCAGCGCAAGGGCCGGCGCGACGGCGCGGATGGAGAGGATCAGGGGGAAGTTGAACGGCGCGATGACGGAAACGACGCCGGCCGGCCGCCGGCGCGCGAAGGACCACCGGTTCTCGTTCGAGGTCAGTACGTCCCCGGCCGGCAACGAGGGCAGGGCGGAGGCGTCGAAGCATTCGTTGGCGGCGATATGCGTCTCGAGGGCCGCCTTTGGCGGGATGCCGCCGGACTCGCGGACGATCCAGTCCTGGATTTCAGCGGCGTGCTCCTCCCAGAGCAGCCCGGCCCGGCGCAGCACGGCGGCACGGTCTTCGGGATTGCGCAGGGCCCATTCCTTATGGGCGGCCGCCGCGGTGGTGGCCGCCTCGAGGACGTCGTCCACGGAGGCCACGCCGTAGTGCCCGAGGGTTTCGCCGGTGGCCGGTTCGACGGCGTCGCCGGTCCCGCCGCCGCCGGCGCGCCAGCCGTTGAGGTAGATCTTGCCCTCCCAGAGGGAAGAGTCGAGCAGGGACATGCGGTGTCCTTTCATCGTGGGATCTCGCTCGTCGTCGGCCTGCCGATCGAGGAGCGGCTGTAGCCTGCGTCCATGACATGCTCTCGGGGCGCCGCCGTCAAGGGTCCGATGCCCCGTGCGTGGGGATAAGGCCTGATGCCGGGGCTCGTTTCGCGGGCGGGACTGCCAGGGCCCCGGGGACGTTGGACCCTACCGCGGCCCCGCAAGGGGCAGCCACACTGGACCATGGCCAAGATCTACATCCCCTATGGGACCGTCGAAGGACAAACCGCCCAGATCGCGGATTACGTCGCCGAGGTGATCAGGGCCCACGGGCACCAGGCAGATACGGCGGACCTCAAGCACACGGACGACGCACTTCCGGGCGGCTACGACGGCGTCATTGTGGGCGCCTCCGTGCATGTCGGCAAGCACGAGGCGTACGTCCGTGACTTTGTGCTGAGGAACCACGCAGAGCTGGAGCGCCTCCCGTCCGCGCTTATCTCGGTCAGCCTTGCCGCCCACGGCGACGGGGAGAACGCCGAGAGCTACGTGGAGAAGTTCGAGGAAGAAACCGGCTGGCGCCCCGCCCACGTGGGGCTGTTCAGCGGCGCACTGCTTTACACCCACTACGGGTTCCTTAAAAAGCACCTGATGAAGAAGATCGCCAGTGACAAGGGCAGCCCCGATACGGACATATCCCGCGACTACGTCTACACCGAGTGGGACGGCGTGAAACGGTTCACCGAGGACTTCCTTGCGGGACTGTCCACTCCGCCGGACCAGGGCAAGCCGAGCTGGGACAAACCGGACTAGGACGCCGCGTACGGCGGAACAGTGTCTCCCGGGTCGAACGGCTTGAACCAGTTCTCAACGCCCAGCCGCCCGGCGTCGCCGCTCTCACCGCCGTCGAGGCCGTCGTCGCCGTCGAGGTCCTCGGAGTACAGCGCTTCGCTGTCCGCGTCCTCCAAGAGGACTTCCTCCACGTGCGGCCGCCAGCCGTCCGGGAGATCCAGTTCGTAAATGTCCTCGGTGATTTCGGCCTGGTCAAGCAGGCACCGGACGGCGAGCTCGGCTGCAAGGCACCCCGGGGCGGTCCAGCCCCGGACCAGGGACGCCGTGACGTCTGCTGCGACCACGATAAACTTCTGCGTGAATTTCACGTCGTAGCTGGCGGCGAAAAGCGGGGGCAGCGAGGACAGGACCGAGGACCCGGCAATGTCGATCGGGGTCACGACATCCAGCCTGCTCAGCGTGCCAAGATCACGAAAAAGCTGGTCGATGAGAATGCTCGAGGAGTTCCACAGCAGGCCGGCCAGCAGGCGCGTCTGGCGTACGGATATTTGCCGCTCGGCCGGGTCGACGGCAGCCATCGCCGCCAGGTCCTCAGGGTCAAACTGAAGCCGCTGCTCAGGAGTCATCTCATCCGGATGCGGGTCGAGCCCCAGCAGTTCAAGGCCCAGCCCGGTGAGCTTCCCGGCGTCAGCAAGCAGTTCTTCGGTGATGTCGTCGTCGTCAGCACTCATGGCCCCGATGCTACCGGCCATTCGAACCGGGCCCGATTTCCGTTACGTCGCGGGCCTCCTTGGATCCGTCGGCCCCTGGTTGGCCTCGGCTCTCCAAGATGATGGCCAGCGCGGGCCGGATTCCCTTCGGGTGCGCAGGTTTTCCCTGAGGGCTTTGTCTTGTGAAAACCAGAAATCCGGATCGTTCTGCCGCCCGTGGAGGGCACGGCATGCCAGCGCAGTTGCTGCTCATCATCAGTACGACAGGTGAGGACTATGCGGACGACAAATCCGTGCGGCTGCTTAGGGAGTACGACCTCTACCACCGGGCGTGGAGCACATGCATAATGTCGCCATGTGGATCCCCGCGCTATTCCTAATCTTGGTCGTCATCTCGGTACTGGTCTATTACTGGCCGCTCACGCTGACCGGGATCGCCATTTGGGCACTTGCGGCCCACACCAAGCGGGCCGCGGCTGACCCGAAGCCGGGCTACCCCCGGAAGTCCGTCCAGATCCGGCCCGTGGCCAGGCCCGTCCAGACTCGTTCTAAGCCCAAGCCTGTCCAGTCCCGGCCTGAGCCCAAGCCTGCCCGCGGGATGCGCGCCCCCGAATACCTGCCCAGATGGACTGCGAACCGCAGGCTGGACGCAGGCCGCGAGCATGCCCAATGGCAAAAGAAGTTCGACAATGCGGTGCAGTAGGACCCCGCCGGGCCCGGGTCCACCAAGGGGTAGTGCGGCCGCGACGGTGTCCGGCGGAAAAGGCTATTGCGCCTCCGGGGCCCGGAACCCGGGACGGATCCGGCGGTGGCTCGGGGTGGCCGAAGCCGGCCGGCTCTACGGACGGTTAAACTCCTGCTGCCACCGTGCCTTATCCCACCTCTCGTGCAGCTTTCGGTCCATGGTCCATTTACTCTCCCACGTGTCGAAGCTGGCCTTGAAGGTGGGCACATAGTACTTGGAGTCCTTGTGGCGGGTTCTCTTTTTGAGCCTCAGCAAGAGCCCGAGCAGGGTCCATAGTGCGATGAGAATTACGACCAGGAAGAATATCGTCTCCACGGGCAACCAGTCCTCGAAGGGATTTAATGCCCCTATTTTAATCCCGCAAGCGCCGGATAACGAAGCGTGCTGCTTCCCACCGGGTGTGCGCGGTCCGGGCGCAAACAGGAACACGACGGCACGTTCCTTGGCAGAACACCGAAACGGGCATTCGTCAAGGCCGTCTCACGGCGGGGCGTCACACGCCGTCATTTAGGGTCTCCATCAAGGGGCAGAACTTGCTATCGTCGCTAGGAGGCCGCCGCCACGCGGCCCAGCTGGCGAGCCCTTTCCGGCTCCTCGACGAAGGACCATCATGAAGCGCACACGACTTTCCGTAATCGGCCTCATCGCAGCTGCAGGACTTGCCTTAACCGGCTGCGGGTCGGCGTCCACCACTCCTTCAGGTTCCGCGCCGGCGGGCGGCGCGGACACCTCTTTGAGTGACGTGAAGAGCGCAGGCGTGCTCAAGGTCGGCACGGAAGGCACCTACAAACCCTTCTCGTTCCACGCCAACGGCAGCGGCGAACTGACGGGATACGACGTCGAGATCATCACCGCCGTCGCCGGCAAGCTCGGCGTCAAGCCGTCCTTCCAGGAAACCCAGTTCGACGCCATCTTCGCCGGACTCGAAGCCAAGAGGTTCGACGTCGTCGCCAACCAGGTGTCCATCACGGACGAACGCAAGGCGAAATACGATTTCTCCACCCCGTACACCGTGAGCACGGGCGTCATTGTCACCAAGTCCGACAACAACAGCATCAACTCTTTCGACAGCCTCAAGGGCAAGACGACGGCGCAGTCTCTGACGAGCAACTGGTACAAGCTGGCGCAGCAGAGCGGCGCCAACGTGCAGGCGGTTGAAGGCTGGGCGCAGGCGATCACGCTGCTCAAGCAGGGACGCGTCGACGCGACCATCAACGACAAGCTCACTTACTTGGACCAGCAAAAGACCGCGCACGACGACAGCATCAAGATTGCCGCCGAGACCACGGACAAGTCACTGAGCGCCTTCGCGCTCCGCAAGGGCTCAACCAGCCTGGCCGACGCCGTCAACAAAGCCCTGACCGAGCTGCAGGCCGACGGCACCCTGACGAAGATTTCGCAGAAGTACTTTGACGCCGACGTCACCAAGTAGCGGGATGGACACCGTCGAAGAACGCTGCGCCAGACCATGACGATCAACTGGGACCTCGTCTGGGGGTCACTGGGACCCATTCTGATGGGCGCGATTACCGGCACCATTCCCGTGGCGCTGGCATCGTTCGGCCTTGGCCTGTTGCTCGCCCTGCTGGTGGCCCTGATGCGGCTGAGCCGCAATCCACTCCTCTCCGCGATTGCGCGGATCTACATTTCCGTCATCCGCGGCACGCCCCTCCTGGTCCAGCTGTTTGTCATCTTCTACGGGCTGCCGTCCATCGGCATCACCATCAGTCCCTGGCCCAGCGCGATCATCGCCTTCTCCCTGAACGTGGGCGGTTACGCCGCGGAGGTCATCCGGGCGGCCATCCTGTCCGTGCCGAAGGGCCAGTGGGAAGCCGGACACACCATCGGCATGTCGCGCCGCCAGTCACTGGTGCGGATCATCCTGCCGCAGGCCGCCCGGGTCTCGGTCCCGCCCCTGTCCAACACCTTCATCAGCCTGGTCAAGGACACATCGCTGGCTTCGCTGATCCTCGTTACCGAACTGTTCCGCCAGGCACAGCAGGTGGCGGCCTTCAGCCAGGAATTCATGCTGCTGTACCTGGAAGCAGCCGTCATCTACTGGATCATCTGCCTGGTCCTCGCCAGCGGACAGTCCGTCCTTGAGAAGAGATTGGACCGCTATGTCGCCCACTGAATCCGATCTCCCGGACGCACCGCTGCTGACCGTCCGCGGACTCCGCAAGGCCTTTGGTCGGCATGAAGTGCTCAAATCCATCGACGTGGACGTCCGCCGCGGCGAAGTGGTCACCCTGATCGGGCCGTCCGGTTCAGGCAAGACGACGGTCCTGCGGTGCCTCAACGGACTCGAAGTTCCCGACGCCGGCATCGTGGAGTTCGCCGGCGATCTCACGGTCGACTTTTCCACGCCGGTGCCGAAGAAACAGCTGGCTGCCATGCGGGACCGCAGCGCCATGGTGTTCCAGCACTACAACCTCTTTCCGCACAAGACCGCCCTGGAAAACGTCATCGAAGGCCCGGTCCAGGTGCAGAAGCGGCCCAAGGCCGAAGCCGTGCAGGAGGCCAGGGAACTGCTGGCCCGCGTCGGGCTGGCGGACAAGGAGGACAGCTATCCCTTCGAGCTCTCCGGCGGCCAGCAGCAGCGCGTCGGCATCGTGCGCGCGCTGGCCCTGCGCCCGCAGCTCCTGCTATTTGACGAGCCGACGTCGGCGTTGGACCCGGAGCTTGTGGGCGACGTCCTGACGGTCATCAAGGAGCTGGCAGACGAAGGCTGGACCATGGTGGTGGTCACCCATGAGCTCGCATTCGCCCGCGAGGTCGCCGATGAAGTGATCTTCATGGACGGCGGGGTCGTCGTCGAACGCGGCCACCCGGACACTGTGCTGCGCGACCCGCGGGAAGAACGTACGCGCCAGTTCGTGGACCGGCTGCTGAATCCGTTCTAAAGCAGGTCCTTTTCCCAGGCAGCCGCCCCCTGGAAGTGCTGCTCGATGATGCCCCGGATGTCGTCGTGGCACCCGCCGCAGCCAGTGCCGGCGCGGGTGGCGCCGGACACCTCGGCGACTGTCCCGCACGCGCCGGAGATGACTGCGTCCTGGATCTTCGTCCCGCTGACACCGGCGCACCGGCACACAGTGCGCTCGGGGTCGGCGGCACCGGGGGCGGAGAGCTGGTCCGGCCCGTCCAGGCGCAGGAGCAGGGACCGGTCCGCGGGGAGCTCGGCGCCGCGTTCGAAGAGCTGCACCAGCTCGGCGGACGTGCGGGGCATCCCTACCGCCACCAGGGCCTCGAGCACCCCGCCGCGGGTGGTCATCTTCACGTAGCGGCCGTGCTCGGGATCGGCCCACTGGGCGATCTGCAGGCGCGGCCGCCCGTTCACCGCCCCCGCCGTCAGGGCCTCCTCGTCCCACGGCTCGGCTGAAACATCCCCGGCCACGGCCATGTTCATGCCGCGGCCCTTCAACACGATCACGCCGGGCTTTTCCGGCGGCAGCGCCCCCAACGCGTCCGCTTCCGCCTCAACGCCGGACGCCAAAAGGAAAAGGTACTCCGCGAGCCACTCGGCCTGCCGCCAGCCCGGACCCACCAGCCCGGACGGTCCCCGGGCGGTGCGGCACGCCAGGCAGCCAGGGTCAGGGCAGCGGACCTCGGCGCAGTCGCCGATCGCGAAAATATGGGGTTCGTGATGGGCGCGGAGCTTGTGGTCCACCAGGATGCCGGCGCCGGTCGAGAGTCCGCAGCCCTCCGCCAGTTCGGCCCGCGGCAGGACGCCGCAGGAGAGCACCAGGAGGTCGCCGTCAATCGCGGAACCGTCATCGAGCAGCAGCGCCGAGAACCCGCCGTCGGCGGCGTTGTGCTCCACGCCGGTGGAGCGGGCGTTCCCGGCCACCCGCACGCCGCAGTTCCGCAGGCTCGCCGCCAGGACGGCGCCGCCCCCGCGGTCGATGTTCCGGCCGAGGGGATGCGGGCCGTTGTGCACGACGGTGACGGTGGCGCCCTCCTCGGCAGCGGCCAAGGCAGTCTCCAGGCCCAGCACGCCGCCGCCGAGGACCACCACCCGCTTGCCGCCGGCCACGGCTTCCCGAAGGACGGCGGCGTCACGGAGGTCGCGCAGCGCCGTTACTCCCGGCGGCAGCACCGGCGCAGCCGGGTCCGGGTTGAGCCCGGTGAGGTTGGGGATGACCGGGCGGGAACCGGTGGCGAAGACCAGCCGGTCATAGCCGGGGGAGGCCCCGTCGGTGAGGACCACCTGCTGGCGGGCGCGGTCCACCCGGCGGACCCGGACGCCCAACCGGACGTCGACGCCGTCGGCCACCAGTGCGGCGGCGTCCGCGAGGGCCAGGGCGTCCGGCGTCGTCCGGCCGACGCCGAGATCGGCCACCAGAACGCGGTTGTACGCCGCCGCCGACTCCTCGCCGATGACCGTCAGGTGGACCAGCCCGCTGCGCACGGCCGGCAGCAGCTCGTCAATCAGCCTCGCGGCCACGGGCCCGAAGCCCACCACCACAATCCGCTCAGTCATGAGGCCTCCTCGGCTTGAAGAACACGGGATTCAGGAACTCGGGTCTTGGGGACATCGCGCGCCGGACGGACCCACACCGTGCTGGTCTTGAACTCCGGCATCCCGGAAATGGGGTCCGTGGCCGCTTCCGTGAGCCGGTTGGCGCTCTCCAGCTCCGGGAAGTGGAACGGCAGGAAGACCGTTTCGGGGCGGATGTCCGTGCTCAGCTCGGCGCGGCACCTGACTTCGCCGCGGTCGTTGGCGATAGAGACGAAGTCGCCGGCGGCAATGCCCTGCGAAGCGGCCGCCGCGGGGTGCAGCTGCAGCCGGGCCTCGGGCTGGGCTGCCATGAGCGGGGCAACCCGGCGGGTCTGGGCGCCGGACTGGTAGTGCTCCATGAGCCGCCCGGTGATGAGGGTCATCTGCCGGCCGCCGCGGTCCCCGGCGCCCGCGGCCGCAGGGGCGGAGGATGCCCGACGGCGGGGCGAGACTGCCGTGAAGACCGCGCGTCCGTCGGCGTGGGCGAAGGCGGCCAGGAACAACCGCGGAGTGCCGGTGCTCCCCGCGGGGTAGGGCCAGTACGCGGCCTCGCCGCGGTCCAGCAGGGCGTAGTCGATCCCGGAGTAATCAGCCAGTCCGCCGGAGGAGGCGAGCCGGAGCTCCTCAAAGACAGTCTCCGGGTCCTCGCTGAAGGTGGAGGGCGCGTGCAGCGCCTCGGCCAGCCGGGTCATGATCCACAGCTCACTCCGGACGCCGGGCGGGGGAGCCAGGGCCCGGCGGCGTCGGAGCACGCGGCCCTCAAGGTTGGTCAGGGTACCTTCCTCCTCGGCCCACTGGGTGACCGGCAGTATCAGGTCGGCTTCCGCGGCGGTCTCGGACAGGAAGAAGTCGCAGACCACCAGGAAATCCAGGCTGCGGAGGCCTTTGATGACGGCGTTGGCGTCCGGGGCGGAGACTGCCACGTTGGCGCCGTGCACGAAGAGGCAGCGGACGCCGTCGGGCTGTCCCAGGGACTTGAGGAGTTCGACGGCGGGGACTCCGGGTCCGGGGATCAGCGCCTCCGGGACGCCCCAGACCTTCGCCATGTGGGCGCGGGCGGCGGGATCGGTGATCTTGCGGTAGCCGGGCAGCTGGTCGGCCTTCTGGCCGTGTTCGCGGCCGCCCTGGCCGTTGCCCTGGCCGGTGAGCGTGCCGTAGCCGCTGCGGGCGGACCCCGGCAGGCCCAGCAGGAGTGCAAGATTGATGGCGGCCGTGGCGGTGTCCGTGCCGTCCACGTGCTGTTCGACGCCGCGGCCGGTCAGGATGTAGCTGCCACCCTGCCGTGCGCCGTCGGCCAGCCGGCGGGCGGTGTCCCGGATGAGTCCGGCAGGGACGCCGGTGAGGGACTGGACGCGCTCGGGCCAGTAGGAGGCGACGCTGCGGGCCAGGGCCTCGTAGCCGGTGGTGCGGGCCGCGATGTAGTCAGTGTCTGCCAGGCCTTCGTGGATCACGACGTGGGCCAGGCCCAGGAGGAGGGCGAGGTCGGTGCCGGGCAGCGCCTGCAGGTGCAGCCCGCCGCCGTCGGAGGTGAACGCGGCGGTGGCGGAGCGGCGGGGGTCCACCACGATCAGGCCGCCGGCGTCCCGTGCGCCCTGCAGGTGCTGCACGAACGGCGGCATGGTCTCGGCGACGTTGGAGCCGAGCATCAGGATGGTGCTCGCGGCGTCGAGGTCCGCCAGCGGGAACGGCAGGCCCCGGTCCAGGCCGAAGGCGCGCATCCCTGCCGCGGCGGCCGAGGACATGCAGAACCGTCCGTTGTAGTCGATCCGGGAGGTGCCGAGGGCCAGCCGGGCGAATTTGCCCAGCTGGTAGGCCTTCTCGTTGGTCAGCCCGCCGCCGCCGAACACGCCGACGGCGTCCGCGCCGTAGCTGTCGCGGGTCTGCTTCACTGCGGAGGCGGCGAGCATGAGGGCCTCGTCCCAGCTGACCGGGCGGTGCACGCCGTCGGGGCCCTTGAGCAGGGGTTCCGTGACCCGTCCGGGATGGTTCAGCAGCGACGCCGACGTCCAGCCCTTGCGGCACAGGCCGCCGCGGTTGGTGGGGAAGTCGCGTCCGGCGACATCCACGAGAGGCGCGTCCCCGGGCAGTGCTGCAGGCACGGGCGCTGGCCCCGGCTGGTCAGCCGGGGCCAGCGCCGCCGGGGCGCTCAGCGTCATGGCGCACTGCAGGGCGCAGTAGGGGCAGTGCGTGTCGGCGCCGTTGGTCATGTTAGACGTGTCCTTTTCCATTTCGGCTGGCATTGCGGATGTAGCAGAACCAGCAGACGGCGAGCATCAGGACGTACGCCCCGACGAAGCCGTAGAAGGCCGGTGTGTACGAGCCACTGGCGGTGTTGGAGGCGTTCAGGACCTGGGGGATCACGAACCCGCCGTAGGCGCCGATCGCCGAGACGAGGCCCAGTGCGGAGGACGCCAGGCGCTGGGTGGCCACGGTGCTGGCGCCGGAGCGTGCTGCCCGGCTGGACGTGGCGAAGATGACCGGGATCATCCGGTACGTGGCACCGTTTCCGAAGCCGCTGGCGGTGAAGAGGACCAGGAACAGGCCCAGGAAGAGCCAGAAGTTCTTCAGCGGCAGGGTCCAGATCATGGCCAGGGTGATGACGGCCATCGCGGCGAAGGCGGCCACGGTCATCCGGGCGCCGCCCATCCGGTCCGCCATGCGTCCGCCGTAGGGGCGGGCCAGGGAACCGACCAGCGGGCCGAGGAAGGCCAGCGACAATGCCACCGTGCCGACGCCGATCGAGGAGAAGGCGGGGAAGTAGTCCTTGATGAGTTTGGGGAAGACGCCGGCGAAGCCGATGAACGATCCGAACGTGCCGATGTACAGCAATGCCATGATCCACAGGTGCGGTTCTTTCAGGGCGGCGAGCGAACCGGCCACATCGCCCTTGGCGCTGGTGAGGTTGTCCATGTACTTGTACGCGCCAAACGCGGCGAGCAGGATCAGCGGGGCCCACATCAGGCCCGCAACGGGCAGGTTCACCGTGCCGGCGGCCAGCAGGGTGACGGCGATGGGAACGGCCAGCTGCGCGACGGCGGCACCCAGGTTGCCGCCCGCGGCGTTCAGGCCCAGCGCCCAGCCCTTTTCACGGGCGGGATAGAAGAAGGTGATGTTGGCCATGGAGCTGGCGAAGTTGCCGCCGCCGAACCCTGCGAGGGCCGCGACCAGCAACATGACACCGAATGGGGTGGCCGGGTTGGAGACGCAAACAGCCAGCCCGGTGGTCGGGATCAGCAGCAGGAGGGCGGAGACGATGGTCCAGTTGCGGCCGCCGAAACGCGGAACCATGAAGGTGTAGGGAATGCGGAGCGTGGCGCCCACGAGGCTGGGCATGGAGATCAGCCAGAAGATCTCATTGGTGGAGATCTTGAATCCTGCGCCGGGCAGCTGGACCACCACAATCGACCAGAGCTGCCAGACCACGAAGCCCAGGAATTCGGCAAAGATAGACCAGTTCAGGTTGCGCCGGGCGATGGCACGGCCGGCCGACTCCCACTGCTGTTTGTTCTCTGCATCCCAGTTGGCGATCCAGCGGCCGGGCCGGTGGTCAAGGGTAAGGGTGTCGGCAGTGCGGGCGGCGTCGGCATCTGCGGTGCCGATTTCGGCGGTGCGTTCAGCAGTCACTTAGGAGACCTCCTTGGGGGGTGTTGTCCTTCCAAGGTAGGGACCCCGCGTTTCCGGGACCGTCGCTGTTTGTTAACGTGCTGTGACGTTTGCCTATCTGGGCCTTTATGACGGTGTGAGGAGTGCCGTGGCGGCCACGGTGACGACCACGGGGTGGGACAGCGCAACTAGGTCCAAATAGTGGACCTTTTGTCCATTGACTGGACGGCTGGAACTATTATCAGACGTATACGAATCCCTCGCCGGACGGACTTGGGGCATCGGGCTCTTCAGAGCATCCGTCCGGTCCTCATGAAAGCGTCACTACATGTCATCCAATGCCACCCTGTCGAAGCAGGGGCCCGCCAAGCAGGTGAACTCCCGCGGCCGCGTAATCGTCGCCAGCCTGATCGGCACCACCGTTGAGTTCTATGACTTCTACGTTTACGCCACCGCCGCGGTCCTGGTCTTTCCCAAGCTCTTCTTCCCCGGACAGAACGAGACCACCCAGCTGCTGAGCTCCTTTGCCGTCTTCGGCGTCGCGTTCATTGCCCGCCCGCTGGGCTCCATCGTGTTCGGCCACTTCGGTGACAAGTTCGGCCGCAAGGGCACCCTCGTGGCATCGCTGCTGACCATGGGCATTGCCACGTTCCTCATCGGCTGCCTGCCGACAGCCCTGGTCCCGGGCTGGACCTTCTGGGCTCCGGCGCTCCTGGTCGTCATGCGCTTCGCCCAGGGCCTGGCCCTCGGCGGCGAGTGGAGCGGTGCGGCACTGCTCGCCACCGAGAATGCCCCCGCCAACAAGCGCGCCATCTACGGCACATTCCCGCAGCTGGGCGCTCCGATCGGCTTCATCATCGCGAACGTGCTGTTCCTGGTCTTCAGCTACACCCTGACCCCCCAGTCATTCGCCGACTGGGGCTGGCGTGTGCCCTTCCTGGTCAGCGCCGTCATGGTCATCATCGGACTGTACGTCCGCCTCAAGCTCATTGAAACCCCGGCCTTCACCAAGGTCCTGGAGTCCAACGAGGTCGCGAAGCTGCCGCTGGGCCGCGTCTTCAAGACCAGCTGGCGCCCGCTCATCCTCGGCACATTCATCATGCTCGCCACCTACGTGCTCTTCTACCTCATGACCACGTTCACGCTGACCTACGGGACCAAGCCCACGCTGGCCGGCGCGCAGGCGGCTGCCGTCAAGGCAGGCAAGCCGATGACGGACGCAGCCGCTGCCGCCTTCGTCCCGGGCCTGGGCTTCACCCGCAACGACTTCCTGTGGATGCTCATTGCCGGCGTCGTATTCTTCGGGATCTTCACCCTGGTGTCCGGCCCGCTCGCGGAGAAGTTCGGCCGCCGCAAGATGCTCCTCGCGGTGACCGCCGGCATCTTCGTCTTCGGCCTGCTGTTCGTCCCGCTGTTCAACGGCGGCTTCGTGGGCACCATGGCGGTGCTCATCCTCGGCTTCACCCTGATGGGCCTCACCTTCGGTCCGATGGGCGCACTGCTCCCTGAGCTGTTCCCCACCAATGTCCGGTACACGGGGTCCGCCATCAGCTACAACGTCTCCAGCATCCTCGGCGCTGCGGTGGCTCCCTTCATCGCCGTGTGGCTGTGGGAGTCGGCCAAGGGCAGCCCGGTGCTGGTGGGCGTGTACCTCAGCGTGATGGCCGTGCTGACGCTGATAGCCCTCTTCCTGAGCAAGGAAACCAAGGACCTGGACTACGAGAACAACGTGGCCTGACGCTCCTTCCCGCTTCTTACCGCAAATGCCCGGCGTGTTCCTTGGACACGCCGGGCATTTGCGTGTCGGCCGGAAAGCAACTGGGCAGGAACGCGGGCCGCAGGCTTGAACAGCGGCAGCGGCGGCCACGGCGGGCCAATGCGGGGCGGGGAGGCTTAGCTGGCGTACCGCTCGACGAAGTTCCGCAGGATGTCCATGGGCTCGGTCACGCTGAAATGTCGTGCGCTGGCCATGAGCTCCTCGGCGGATTCGGGCGGGAAGTAGCCGGCGTGGCGGTAGATGTCGATCCGGGTGATGAGCCCGTCAGCGTCGAGCTCCGGGTGGAACTGGGTGGCGTAGAGGTTGCTGCGGATCCGGAACATCTGCACGGGGCAGGCGGGGGAGCCCGCCAGCAGCACAGCATGGGCGGGCAGGATGGTGCACGCCTCCTTGTGGCCGGCGAACGCAATGAACTGCTCCGGCATCCCTTTCAGGAGGGGATCCTGCAGCCCCTCCGGCGTCAGGGTGATCGTCACCGCGCCGAGGCCTTCGCCGTAGGTCCTGTCGATCACGGCGCCCTGGTGCAGGCCGAGCGTGCCGACCCCGTAGCAGGCGCCCAGGAAAGGGAAGTCCTCGGCCACGATCCGGTCCAGCAGCCTGGCTAGCTCCCGCTCCACCCTGTGCTGGGTGGCGCTCTTCTCTTCGACGGGGTCGCTGGATGTGAACGGGCTGCCGCCCACGATCACTCCGGAATACGTCGTGAGGTCCAGCTCCGGGAGCGGGGCGGCTTCCATCCTGATCCGGTGCAGCTGCTCCGGCTCAAGGCGTCCATAGCGCAGATAGGCGCGGTATTCGTCGTCGGCTGCGGCGTCCTCGGCGCGCGAGGCGAGGAGTAGGAATGGCTTCACACCCCAAGTCTGCACGGGCCGGTCGCGGAGGCGCCACAGGCGCGCCCGCAACCGGCCAGCAAGGCGATGCTACTCTGCGGCGCCGTCTTCGATCAGGGCGATCACGGCGCCGGCGGATACCGTCTCACCGGCAGAGGCGGACAGCCCGATCACGATTCCGGCGCGGTGCGCGGTCAGCGGCTGCTCCATCTTCATTGCCTCAAGCACGACGACGAGATCGCCTTCGGCCACGGCGTCGCCTTCCGCCACGGCCACCTTCACGATGGTGCCCTGCATCGGCGACGTCAGGGCGTTGCCGCTGGCCGCCACCACGGCGCCGCCGCTGCGGGAGCGCTTCTTGGCCTTGGCCGGCTTGCCGCCGCCGGGCCCGCCGGTGCCGGAACCCAGCGACGCCGGGAGGACAACCTCCAGGCGCTTGCCGCCGACCTCGACGACGACGCGCTGGCGTTCGCCGGCGTCGGCCGGTTCAGCCTCGGAGCCGGAGGGGGTCCAGGCGGGGATGTCGTTGACGAAGGCCGTCTCGATCCAGCGGGTGTGGACCTTGAACGGGCCCTCGGCGGGGGCGAAGTCCGGGTTGGTGACGACGGCGAGGTCGAACGGGATGACGGTGGGGATGCCCTCCACCACCATCTCCTCGAGCGCGCGGCGGGCGCGCTGCAGGGCCTGGGTGCGGGTCGCGCCGGTGACGATCAGCTTCGAGAGCATGGAGTCGAAGTTGCCGCTGATGATGTCGCCCTGTTCCACGCCGGAGTCGACGCGCACGCCGGGGCCGGTCGGGTTCTTCAGGGTGGTGATGGTTCCCGGGGCGGGCATGAAGTTCCGGCCCGGGTCCTCGCCGGTGATGCGGAACTCGATGGAGTGGCCGCGGACTTCGGGGTCCCCGTAGCCGAGTTCCTCTCCGCGGGCCAGCCGGAACTGCTCGCGGACGAGGTCGATCCCGGTGACTTCCTCGGAGACGCAGTGCTCCACCTGGAGGCGGGTGTTGACCTCGAGGAAGGAGATGGTGCCGTCCTGGCCGACGAGGAACTCGCAGGTGCCGGCGCCGAGGTAACCGGCCTCCTTGAGGATGGCCTTGGAGGACTCGTAGAGGCGGCGGTTCTGCTCCTCGGTCAGGAACGGGGCCGGGGCCTCCTCGACGAGCTTCTGGTTGCGGCGCTGGAGCGAGCAGTCGCGGGTGGATACGACGACGACGTTGCCGTGCGCGTCGGCGAGGCACTGGGTCTCGACGTGCCGCGGCGCGTCCAGGAAGCGCTCGATAAAGCATTCGCCCCGGCCGAACGCGGCGACGGCCTCACGCACGGCGGATTCAAAGAGTTCGGGGATTTCCTCGCGGGTGCGGGCGACCTTGATGCCGCGGCCGCCGCCGCCGAAGGCAGCCTTGATGGCCACGGGCAGGCCGAACTTGTCCACGAAGTCGAGGATTTCCTCGGCGGATTCCACCGGGTCGGCCGTGCCGGGGACCTGCGGGGCGCCGACCTTTTCGGCGATGTGGCGGGCCTGGACCTTGTCGCCCAGGGCGGAGATCGCTGCCGGGGAGGGGCCGATCCACGTGATGCCGGCGTCAATCACCTTGGCGGCGAACTCGGCGTTCTCGGCCAGGAAGCCGTAGCCGGGGTGGATGGCGTCGGCGCCGGACTGGCGGGCCACCTCGATCAGCTTGTCCATCACAAGGTAGGACTCCGCGGCCGTGTTGCCGCCGAGCGCGTAGGCCTCGTCTGCCAGCCGGACATGCAGTGCATCGCGGTCCGGGTCCGCGTACACGGCCACCGAAGTGATGCCTTCATCGCGGGCGGCGCGGATGATGCGCACGGCGATTTCGCCGCGGTTGGCGATCAGCACCTTGCTCAGCCGATGGGTGCCGGCGGCAGTGCTTTCATTGGCTGATCGCTGCACGGTGTTTGCGGACTGCTCCGAATTTGCTGACAAGGCGTCTCCTTCTTTCCTTCAGGGAGCCTAGCGCGGTTTTGTGGGTTCCGCCGATATTACTTGCGGATTCCGCGCGTAAACGGCCGCTACTTTGTAGGGTTGCTACAAGGCGCCGCGAATTGGTTCACTCGGCTCCCAGTCGCTGCTCACTCGGCCCGGACGTCCGCCGGGTCCACGGCCCCGCCGGTCCAGAGTTCGGTGATCCCCACATTTGCCTGGCTGAGCAACGCTCGAAGGGTGGAAATGGAGAGCCCGACGACGGTGTGGGGGTCGCCGTCGACCTTGCGGATGAAGGCCCCGCCGTAGCCGTCGATCGTGAACGAACCGGCGCACTGAAGCGGCTCGCCCGTGGCGATGTAGGTGTCGATTTCCGCGCCGGTCATGTCCATGAAGTGCACTTCGGCGGAGGAGACGGAGCCGAGGGTCGCGCCGGAGCCACGCGCAGTGACGACACCGCCGTCGCCCGCCGCCGGATCGACGTCGGTGTCGCGGCAGTCCACGAGCCAGTGGCCCGTGTGCAGGATGCCCATGCTGCCGCTCATGCGGAGCATCCGCTCGCGGGCGACATCGGCGGTGTACGGCTTGCCGTGGGCCTCGCCGTCGAACTCGAAGACCGAATCGCAGCCGATGACGATTGCGCCGTCGGCCTCCGGCAGCGAGGCGACCGCCTCGGCCTTGGCCCGGGCCAGCAGCAGGGCGGTATCGTGCGGGTCGGTCACGCCGTAGCGGGCCTGGACGGCGTCCTCGTCCACATCCGAGACGAGGACCTCGTGCTTGATGCCGGCATTGGCGAGCAGCTTGGTGCGGGCGGGGGACTGGGAGGCAAGGATGAGGCGGGTCACCGCTCCAGCCTAATTGACCCCGGACGGACTGGGGAGTTGCGGGTACCGGGCGGGGCGAAAGCCTCTGGTTACGGACATTTGGCCATGGTGTGGTTGAGGCAGGACCCTACGGAGAATCGAGAAGTCCATGACCGGCTGGCTAATCGCGGGCGTCACCACAATAGGCGCCGGAACATATTTTGGCTGGGACGGCTTCACCATCCAGTCGGGAAACCTGATTGTGATCGTCGTGATGATCATCCTGTTCGTGCTGGCACTGGTCCTTCCTTTTCCCGGCGGGAAGCGGCGGAAATGACCGCCCGGACCACACCGGCGCACGGGTTGCCGGCGGAGGACCATGACGCGCACACCTGGACCGGCAAAGCCCGCCGGTGGATGCTTGGGAAGCTCCCCCCGGACAAACTCCTGCCCGAGGACCAGCCAAGCTATGTCATGTCCTGGGCCTATGTCTTCGGTATGGGGGCTATCGCGTCGCTGCTCTGGATCATCATCTCCGGGATCGTGCTGGGACTGAACGGACCCCAGTGGTATCACGTTTCCTCCCTCGGCAGCTTCGTCAACAGCACCCACTTGTGGAGCGTGGAACTGTTCTTCATCTTCATGGTGGTCCACCTCTGGCTGAAGTTCTGGATGGCGGCCTGGCGCGGTGGCCGGGTTCTGACCTGGATCACCGGCATGCTCTCCTTCGTCGTGTCCATCGTGGCGGCCTTCACCGGGTATCTTCTCCAGACAAACTTCGATTCCCAGTGGATTGCCTTCGAAGCCAAGGATGCGCTGAACGCCGTGGGGGTGGGCGCCTGGTTCAACGTGACCAATGTCGGACAGATCTTCGTGTGGCACATCACGCTGCTGCCCCTGGCCGTGGGCGCCGTGGTGATCCTGCATGTCCTGCTGGTCCGGGTCCACGGTGTTGCGCCACCGTTGGAAGCCGCCGAGGGTGACGCCCAACTGCGCGACAACAGCCCGGCGCCCAGCCAGGCCCAGGCGCCCAGCCATCCGGTGGAGTCCGCCATTCCCCAGGAGTCCGACGAACCGAAGGACGCAGCGCCATGACCGGCAAGAGCAGCACCGACTCATGGCGGAAGACGGACGACGTTGCCAGCCGGCCGTGGACGGGCCGCGTCCGTGAGTATGACCTCCTGAAGGAACTCACCATTGGGGTTGTGGTCGTGGGACTGCTGGTGTTCGGTGTGTCGGCCATCTTCGGCGCACCGGACGAGCCCAGCGTCAGCCTCAAATCGTGGGCGACCACCGCCCCGGCGGACTTCGTCGCCACCGCCGCCACGGAACTGGGCGGAACGTCCGGCACCGCCGGGTACGGGCCGCCGTACAACTCCACTCCGGACGCCTCGCAGAAAATCGGCCCGGTGGACCTCCAAAGCCTCTCCGGCGTCCGGCTTCCGGTCGATACCGCCCAGGACTTCGTGATTGGCCCGCTGGAGTCACTGCCGTCGCCACCGGCCGCCCTGGCCGACTGGACGGCCGCCACGGACCAGCAACGTTCCGACTGGACTGCCGCGTATTCCGACGCCCTCGGGGCGGCCCCCGACAACGACCCCGCCAAGGTCGCCGACGGCTCCTATGGCCCGGTTCCCGCCCTCACCGGCGCGTTGCTGGACATGGCGCGGCAAGGCACCCTGGACGGTGTGCTGCAGGGCGGCGGAAACTTCTACAACATGGACTACACCCGCAGCCTCCTGTTCCTCGGAGACGGCAGCTACTTTCCGGATCTTGCGGCAGGCCAGCACCTCTCCGGGGACCAGTGGGGAGTGATGAACGAGACCGGTGACACGCCCGGGCAGTCCTGGCTGTGGCTCTTCTCGCTCCTCTACCAGGTGGAACCGTTCAAGTCCTCGCCGAGTGTCGACGCCCTGGCGGTTATCACAATGTTCGTGCTGACCGCGTTGCTGACCCTGCTGCCGTTCATCCCTGGCCTGAGGTCGCTGCCGCGGAAGCTACCCGTTCATCGTCTGATCTGGAGAGACTACTACCGGAACCGTTGAAGCCGCCGGCGGCGGGCTTATGCAGCTGGGCACCCTCGACGTCGACGTCCGGCAGGATCCGGTCCAGCCACCGGGGCAGCCACCACGCCTTGTCGCCGAGCAGGTACATCACCGCGGGCACGATCGTCATGCGGACCACGAACGCGTCCACCAGCACCCCGAACGCCATCGCGAAGCCCAGCGGCCGGACCATGTTCAGGTGCGAGAAGATGAAGCCGGAGAACACGCTGACCATGATGATGGCGGCGGCGGTGACCACGGACGCGGCATGGCTGAAGCCGGTGCGGACCGCGTGCTTGGCCGGTTCGCCGTGCATGAACGACTCGCGCATGCCGGAGGTAATGAACACCTGGTAGTCCATGGCGAGTCCGAACAGCACGCCGATCAGGATGATCGGCAGGAAGCTCAGCACGGCACCCGGATTCTCGACGCCGAACACGCTCCCCAGCCAGCCCCACTGGTAGACCGCGACGACGGCTCCAAAAGCGGCCGCGAGCGAGAGCAGGAAGCCGCCCGTGGCCAGCAGCGGCACCACGATCGAGCGGAACACAAGCAGCAGCAGGAGCAATGAGAGCCCGACGACGATGGCCAGGTACGGGGGCAGGGCGTCGCCGAGCTTGGTCGAGACATCGACGTTGCCGGCCGTCTGGCCCGTGAGTCCGATGCTGGCGCCGGTGGAGTCCTTGATCTGGCCCTTTTCGGCGCGCAGCTCGGAGACCACCTTGACCGTGCTGGCACTGGCCGGGCCCTCCTTCGGAATGACCTGGAACACGGCGGTGCGGCGGTCTTCGCTCAGGGCCACCGGAACGGCAGCGGTGACATTGGCCGTGCCGCGGAGGATGTCGGCGACGTCGAGCTGCTTCGCCGTGGCCTGGGCTTCGCTCAGGCCGGAGGGGAAGTCGCCGACCACCACGATCGGGCCCGTCATGCCTTCGCCGAAGCTGCGGCCGGTGACGTCGTAGGCCTTGAACGCCTGCGACTCGACGGGCTCGGACCCGCCGTCGGGCAATGCGAGCCGCAGCTGGCTGGCCGGAAGCGCCACGATGCCCAGCAGCAGGACGCCGGCCAGCAGCGCCAGGACAGGGTGCCGGGTGACGAGGCCGCCCCAGCCGCTGGTGCTGCGGCGTTCGTCGCGGACGCGGTCCTCGCTCTCGTGCCCCGGGGCGGCGTTGTGCTTCTCCGCCTTGGCCCAGGCGCGGCGGGAAATGAGCCGGGGACCGATGAGGGACAGCACAGCGGGGGTGAGGGTCAGGGCGACGACGACGGCGACCGCCACCGTTGCGGCGGCGGACAGGCCCATGACGGCCAGGAACGGAAGGCCCGGAATGACGAGGGCTGCGAGGGCGATGATGACGGTCAGGCCGGCGAACAGCACGGCGTTGCCGGAGGTTCCGGTGGCGAGGGCCACGGATTCTTCCCCGGCCATGCCGGCCAGGAGCTGGCCGCGGTGGCGGTTGACGATAAAGAGCGAATAGTCAATGCCGACGGCGAGGCCCAGCATGAGCGCCAGCATCGGGGAGATGGAACTCATATCGATGGCGCCGCTGAGGGCGAAAGTGCCGCCGACGCCCACTGCCACGCCGACGATGGCCATCAGCAGGGGGAGTCCGGCGGCGATCAGCGTTCCGAGCATGACGATGAGCACCAGCGCCGCGATGGCGATGCCGAGGATCTCGGAGATGCCGAACAGCTCCGAGACGTCCTCGGTGATCTCCTTGCTGGCCAGAGCGGTGACGCCCGCGGAAGAGACGTCGTGGACGATGTCCTGGACCTGTTGGCGCACGGCGGGGGCCAGGCCGTTGATCGAGGTCTTGAACTGGACCTGTGCGATTGCCGCCGTGCCGTCAGCGGAAACGAACCGCATCCCCTGCGAAGCCTCCAGCTGGCGCTTGGCGAGTGCGAGCTTCGCCGCCCCGGCCGCAAGGTCCGCGGTCCCGGCGTCGAGCTTTTCCTGGCCCGCGGCCAGCGCCGCCTTTTGCTGGCCCAGTTGGGCGTCGACGGCCTCCGGGGACATGCCGGCCGCGGTCATCTGCTGCTCGGCGGCAGCCAGTTGGGCCTTGCCCGCCGCCAACTGTGCGGCCGAAGCGTCCAGTTGCGCCTTGCCCGCGGAGGCCTTCTGCTCCCCGGCGGCAAGATCCGTGACGGCCTTGTCCAGCTGGGCCTGGGTGGCGAACGGGTCCACGGTGCCCTGAACGTCGGGAAGGGTCTTCAGCTTGGCCAGGGCCGCCGAGACCGCGTCCTTGCCCGCCTGGGTGAACTGGCCGTCCCTCGACTCGAACACGATGCCGGCCGAGCCGCCGGAGGATTTGGGCAGTTCCTGCTTGAGCTTGTCCGCCATCTGCTGGGTTTCCGTGCCGGGGATCTGGAAGTTGTTGGACATGGTGCCGTGGAAGGCCGCCGCGGCGCCGCCGACGGCAACCATGACGACGAGCCAGAGGGAGATGACCAGCCAGCGGTGACGGTAGGAGAATTTGCCGAGACGGTAGAGCAATAGGGCCATGTCAGTGCCGATCTGGGGACGAGGTGACGGGGGAAGGAGACGCGAAACCGGAGCCCAGCAGGCTCATGGAATCGATGAGGAGCTGGCGGAGCGTGGCGAGCGAGGACGGGCTGAGGTCGCCGCCGCACCGGGCGAACCACACGTCCATCGCGGCCTTGCCGCAGGAGATGATGGAACCCGCCAAAGCGCGGAGATAGAGTTCGTCGACGTCGACGCCGGTGCCGGCCCCGGCGTCCCGGGCGAAGCGCTCGCGGGCGGCGTCGATGATCTCGACAGTGCAGTGGTCCCACGCTTCCAGTTCGGACCGGTTGAGCTGCGGGTTGGACTGGCCAAGGCTGTAGAGCTCGGCCAGCGGGGCGATGGTCATCGGGTCGGCGAGTTCAACGAGGGCGGCGCGGGCGGATTCCAGGATGGGTTCAGTGGCCGGACGGAGCCGGAACTGCTGGAGCGCTGTGTCCAGGAACCCGTGGGTCACCGAGGCAATGACGGCTTCGGTGCTGCTGAAGTAGTTGAAGAACGTCCGCCGGGAGATTCCGGCGGCGTCGGCGATGTCCTCGACCGTGAAGTTGCCCGGTCCCCGCGTGCGGAGCAGCTCCAGGGTCGCGTCGGTAATGGCCTGGCGCGTGGCCGCCTTGTTCAGTTCGCGGCGCGAGGGCGCCGGGATTCCGGCGGCGCCGGGGTCGCCGGAGGCCGGCGGGGAAGATGACGGAATGGGCATGTGGGTACACTACGTGCATGTTTGCACTCCGGGCAAGTTTCTTCGGAGCTGGTTGGTCCCGGCGTCTCGCAACGGCGTTACGGTTGGCGGTCCGCCTGCTGGGCCGACCCGGTCAGGTGGCGCGACTGCGCCGTGGCGCCCGGTTGGCCGTCGGCCAGCGGCACAGCGAAAACGGCGGTGCCGTAGGCACAGATCTCCGACCAGTTGTTGGCCATGTGCGCTGTGTCGAACCGCATCGCGATAATTGCATTTGCGCCGCGCTGCTCGGCCTCGGCGACCATTCGGGCCTTGACCTCCCGGCGGCTGTCGTAGAGGACCTGGGTCAGTTCGCTGAGCTCACCGCCGACGAGGGAGCGCAGGCCGGCCACGACCTGGCCGGCGATGTCCCGGGAGCGGACGGTCAGGCCCATGACTTCGCCGAAGACGGCGTCGATCCGGTGGCCCGGGATGTCGTTCGATGTGACGATCAGCATTCCCCGAGCCTAACCAGAATTCCGGCTGCGGGACGGGAGCGGTGACCCGATATTCGAGAAAGGAATGCACGGCAAAGCTCACGGCCGCATTCACAGGAAAGTGAAAGGTGGGAAACAGCCATTTGTGATGCCGCGGAGGCAGACTGAAAGTGGTCTTGAAAGGGACTCCCGGAAACATCCGCAGTTAACAGCGCCGTCACTGCACGGCAGATCCAGGAGAAACACATGTCACGCAGGAAGAAGATCGCCCTCGGCCTGGGGGCCGGGGCCCTGGCCCTCGGGGCCGGGCTCGGAGTCGCCGGAATGGCGCATGCGACGACGACTCCCACCCCCGCTCCCAGCTCCAGCACCCAGCCGGGCACCCAGAACGACGGCCACGGCATGCGTGGCGGCCGCCACGGCGGCCTGGGAACGGGGGAGCAGGCCAAGGAGCTCGCCGCAAAACTCGGCGTGGACGAGGCCAAGGTCTCGGACGCGCTGAAGGCCTTCCGGCAGGCCAACAAGCCGTCCTCGCCGCCGGCTGAGGGGCAAAAGCCCGACCGCGCCGCGATGGAGAAGGCCCTGGCCGCGTCCCTGGCAAAGTCGCTTGGCCTTGACGAATCCAAGGTCACCGCGGCCCTCGACGAACTCCGCACGCAGGCGCAGGCTGACCACGCCGCCGCGCTGAAGCCCCGGCTGGACCAGGCCGTCAAGGACGGCACCCTGACCCAGGCTGAGGCTGACGCCGTCACGAAGGCTGCCGAGAAAGGCGTGATCGGCGGCGGCCGCTGAGGCATTGCGGTATGAGCCACAAAAAGTAGTCCCCGGGAGCAGAATCCCGGGGACTACTGTCGCTAAGCGGTGCTTAGGCCTTTGCGCCGGCCAGTTCGCGCCCTGCGGCAGCCGGAGCATCGCCGTCGGCGTCACCATTGCCGGAGCCAACGACGGCAGCGTCAGCAACGTCGCCGTCAGCAACGTCGCCGTCCACAACGTCGTCGCTGAACGGGTCGCCGCTGCGCGGGGCGTTGTAGAGCGACTCGTCCAGGATGCCCTGGCGCTTGGCCACGATCGTTGGGACCAAGGCCTGACCGGCCACGTTGACCGCGGTGCGGCCCATGTCCAGGATCGGGTCGATCGCGAGCAGGAGCCCGACGCCGGCCAGCGGCAGTCCCAGCGTGGAGAGCGTCAGGGTCAGCATCACGACGGCGCCGGTGGTGCCGGCGGTCGCGGCGGAGCCCAGCACGGAGACGAGCGCGATCAGCAGGTACTGCGTGAAGTCCAGCTGGATGCCGAAGAACTGGGCCACGAAGATCGCGGAGATGGCCGGGTAGATCGCGGCACAGCCGTCCATCTTGGTGGTCGCGCCCAGCGGCACGGCGAAGGAGGCGTAAGCGCGGGGAACGCCCAGGGAACGCTCGGTCACGCGCTGGGTCAGCGGCAGGGTTCCCACCGAGGAGCGGGAGACGAAGGCCAGCTGCACGGCCGGCCAGACGCCGGAGAAGTACTGCTTGACGGAGAGACCGTGGCTGCGGACCAGGACCGGGTAGACCACGAACAGCACGAGGGCGAGGCCGACATAGATGGCGACGGTGAACTTACCGAGAGAGCCGATGGTGTCCCAGCCGTAGACGGCCACGGCGTTTCCGATCAGGCCGACGGTGCCCAGCGGGGCGATCCGGATGATCCACCAAAGGACCTTCTGGATCACGGCGAGGGCGGAGGCATTGAGGTCCAGGAACGGCTCGGCGGCCTTGCCCACCTTAAGCGCGGCGATGCCGACGGCGATGGCGATCACGAGGATCTGAAGGACGTTGAAGCTCACAGCGGTGGTGGCGACGCCGTCAGTGACCGTCGTACTCGCGCCCAGGCCCAGGAAGTTCTTCGGGAACAGTCCGACCAGGAAGGCCCACCAGTCACCGGACTTGCCGGCGTACTTGGCCTGCTGGGTGATGCCGGTGCTCGCACCGGGCTGCAGCAGCACGCCCAGGCCGATGCCGATCAGGACGGCAATGAGCGAGGTAATGGCGAACCAGAGCAGCGTGTTCCAGGCCAGCCGGGCCGCGTTGGAGACGGCGCGAAGGTTCGAGATGGAACTGACGACGGCGGTAAAGATAAGCGGAACGACGGCGGTCTGCAGCAGCGAGACGTAGCTCGAGCCGATGGTCTGCAGCGTGGCGCCGAGGGCATTGGGGTTCGTCTTGGTGCTGCCCGTGTACTTCGCGAGCAGGCCAAGGCCCAGGCCCACGATCAAGGCGGCAATGATCTGGAAGCCAAAAGAGCCGGACCATTTGGGCAGCTGGAAACCGGGCTTTCCTGCGGGGGCGGGGGTGCTTGTCTGAGTGGTCACCCGAACACGCTAGGACTCCCGTTCGTATCACGACTAACGGACGTTGAGAAATATTACGCGCTGTAAATCTTCGCAGCATTGCCCGGACCCCGGATTTCCGCTGAAGGATCACCCGAATGTGAAGTTATTCCACCCGGGGGTGTGGCGATTGTCTCGCGCGGGCCCCGGTCCTAGAGTGGTGGCCATGGCTATCGCACGCTTCCCGGTCGTCGTACTCGACTGTCCTGACCCCAAGTTACTGGCCGATTTCTACGGCGCCCTGCTCGGCTGGAAGGTCGAGCAGGGCGACGAAGACTGGTGCTCCGTTCGCGCCGAGTACGGCGATGCGCTGAGTTTCCAGAAGGTCGAGTCCTTCACGCCGCCGCAATGGCCCGGCCAGGAGGTACCGCAGCAGATGCACCTCGACCTCGTCGTCGACGACCTCGACGCCGCCGAGGCAGCAGTGCTCGAACTCGGCGCGACCAAGCACGGACACCAGCCCGGAACGACCTTCCGGGTGTTCCTTGACCCGGCGGGCCATCCGTTGTGCCTCTGCCTGAGCTGACGGCTCACAGCCCGGGTGGCAGCGAAAGACCTATCCGAGCAGCGCGCGCTTCAGGGTGTCCAGGCCCACGGAGCCGATGTTCAGGGCCTTGGTGTGGAACGCCTTGAGGTCGAAGCCCGGGCGTGATTCCAGTTCGGCGCGGACCTGCTCCCACAGCCGCTGCCCCACCTTGTACGACGGCGCCTGGCCCGGCCAGCCGAGATAACGGGTGAACTCGAACTTGAGCTGCCCCTCGCTGATCGGCAGGTTGGCTTTGAGGAACTCGAAGCCCTTGTCCGAAGTCCAGGTGCCCGACCCCCAACGCTCGGGCACCTCCAACTCCAAGTGCACGCCGATGTCGAACACCACGCGGGCGGCACGCATGCGCTGCATGTCCAGCATCCCCATGTGGTCGCCCGGATCCTTCAGGTAGCCCAATTCCTGCATGAGCTTCTCCGCGTAGAGTGCCCAGCCTTCACCGTGACCGGAGGTCCAGCACACGCTGCGGCGCCACTTGTTGAGCAGTTCGCGGCGGTAGATGGCCGTGGCGATCTGCAGGTGGTGGCCCGGGACCCCCTCGTGGAACACGGTGGTGGTCTCGGCCCACGTGGTGAACGTGTCCTCGCCGGCGGGCACCGACCACCACATCCGTCCCGGGCGCTTGAAGTCCTGCGACGGCGGGGTGTAGTAGATGCCGCCCTCGTCCGTGGGGGCGATCCGGCATTCGAGCGTCTTCATGATGTCCGGGATCTCGAAGTGGACGCCGGCGAGCTCGGCCACGGCCTTGTCGGAGAGTTCCTGCATCCAGGCTTTGAGGGCGTCGGTTCCTTTGAGCTGGCGGGCCGGATCGTTGTCCAGGATCTTCTTGGCTTCTTCGATCGAGGCGCCGGGTCGGATCTCTTCGGCAACCCGCTCCTGTTCGGCGATGATGCGCGCGAGTTCCTCCACGCCCCAGGCGTAGGTCTCTTCCAGGTCCACGGTGGCGCCGAGGAAGGCGCGGGAGGCCAGGGCGTAGCGCTCACGGCCCACAGCGTCCTTGGCGGGGGCGACCGGCAGGAGCTCCGACTCGAGGAATCCTGCCAGCCGGGAGTAGGCCACGCGGGCGTCCGCGGCGCCGGCGTCGAGCCTGGCCTGCAGCTCCGGCGGCAGCGGCCCTTCGGAAGTCTTCGCGCCGGCCGCGAGCTTCGCGAAGAAGCCGTCCGCCGCGGCGTACTTGGTGGTCTGCTCGATGACGATCGAGACCTGGCGGACCGCGGAGACCTTGCGGTCCTCCTTGGCGGCGCGCAGGGACTCGATGTAGCCGTCGATGGCGCCGGCGACGTTATGTGCCCGGCCCGCGATCTGCTCCCAGTCCTCGGCGGTGGCCGTGGGCATGAGGTCGAAGATGGCGCGGATCTGCTGGGCGGGCGACTCGATGTTGTTCAGGTCGGCAAGGTCCCAGCCGGACGCGTGGATCTCCAGCTGCAGGCCTAGGCGCTCGTGCATGGCGTCGAGCGTGACGGCGTCGACGTCGTCAACGGGCTCCAGGCCGTCCAGTGCGGCGAGTGCCGCGCGGGCCGCCGCGGCGAATTCCTCGTGGCCGGCCGGGGAGAAGTCATCGTATTCGGTTTCATGGCCCGGGAGGCCGAGCTCGGTGGCGAAACTCGGGTTGAGGCGGATGAGCGTGTCCGTGTACGCGTCGGCGACGGCATCGATGGCCGTCTGCGGGCGCACGGGAGCAGGGCTGTCGGGCGTGGGGTTTTCATTCGTATCGGTAGTCACCCGAACGAGACTAGCCCGGCCGCCGCGGTTATGAAAGGGTTGCTGAACTTTTCCTAGCCGCGGCTGCGCTTCCACGAACCGGGGCCGGGCTTCGGCGCCAACTGCAGCTGCTGCCGGCGGATCCAGTGCCTCGCGCTTGGCTCTTCGGGCGCCGCGGCTGCGCCGTTGCCGAGGGAGAGGACGACGGCGGCCAGCGCGGCGAGTTCCTCTGCCGTCGGCGCGCCCTTGACGACCGACATCAGGGGCTGCTCCGCCGGCGTGGCTTCGGGGTCTGCCGGTGCGCCCTCAGGTTTGGTCGACGGCGTCACAGCGGGATGTTCCCGTGCTTCTTGGCGGGCAGGCTGGCCCTCTTGTCCCGCAGCGCGCGCAGGGCCTTGATGAGCTGCACGCGGGTCTCGGACGGGGCAATGACGGCGTCCACGTAGCCGAGCTGGGCCGCCTGGTAGGGGTTGAGCAGCTCTTCTTCGTACTGGCGGATGACTTCGGCGCGTTTGGCCTCGACGTCGCCCCCTGCTTCGGCAACGGCGGCAAGTTCGCGGCGGTACAGGATATTGACGGCGCCCTGGGCGCCCATCACGCCGATCTGGGCGGTGGGCCAGGCGAGGTTGAGATCCGCGCCGAGCTTCTTGGAGCCCATCACGATGTATGCCCCGCCGTAGGCTTTGCGGGTGATCACAGTCAGCTTCGGCACGGTCGCTTCGGCGTAGGCGTACAGCAGCTTGGCGCCGCGGCGGATGATGCCCTGGAACTCCTGGTCCTTGCCCGGCAGGAAGCCCGGCACGTCCACGAGGGTGATGATGGGGATGTTGAAGGCGTCGCAGTGGCGCACGAACCGGGCAGCCTTCTCCGAAGCGGCAATGTCCAGGGTGCCGGCGAACTGCATGGGCTGGTTCGCAACGACGCCGACGGTGTGCCCCTCGATCCGGCCGTAGCCGATCATCACGTTCGGGGCGTAGAGGGACTGCATCTCCAGGAAGTGGGCGTCGTCCACGATCTGTTCGATGACCTTGCGCATGTCGTACGGCTGGTTGGCCGAGTCCGGGATGAGCAGATCGAGGGCGAGATCGTCGTCGTCGAGGTCCAGCTCCTGCTGGTGATCCGTCACCGGCGCTTCGGCGAGGTTGTTGGAGGGCAGGAAGTCCAGCAGTTCGCGGACAAATTCGATGGCGTCGGCTTCATCGGACGCGAGGTAGGTGGACGTGCCTGTGTTGGCGTTGTGCTGGCGTGCGCCGCCGAGGGTTTCCATGTCCACGTCTTCGCCGGTGACGGTCTTGATGACGTCCGGGCCGGTGATGAACATGTGGGAGGTCTTGTCCACCATGACCACATAGTCCGTCAGGGCGGGGGAGTACGCGGCGCCGCCGGCGGAGGGGCCCATGATGAGGGAGATCTGCGGGACGACGCCGGAAGCGTGGACGTTGTTGCGGAAGATGTCCGCGAACATGGCCAACGATGCGACGCCTTCCTGGATGCGCGCGCCGCCGCCGTCGAGGATGCCGACCACGGGGCAGCCGTTGCGCAAGGCAAACTCCTGGACCTTGACGATCTTCTCGCCGTTGACCTGGCTGAGCGAGCCGCCATAGACGGAGAAGTCCTGGCTGTAGACGGCAACGGGCCGGCCGTCCACGGTGCCGTAGCCGGAGACCAGGCCGTCGCCGAGCGGCTTCTTCTTCTCCATGCCGAACGCTGTCGAGCGGTGCACCGCGAGCGCATCGAACTCGACGAAGGAGCCGGCGTCCAGCAGCAGGTCGATGCGCTCGCGGGCGGTGTTCTTGCCGCGCGCATGCTGCTTCTCGATCGCTTCCGGGCCGGAGGGCTGCTCAGCACGGGCCAGGCGGTCGCGGAAGTCTGCAATCTTTCCCGCAGTCGTGGTCAGATCGTGGCTCATCAAGTGTCTCCGGCTCTGTTGCTGATTGTTCGGTCGCTGTAGCTCGCTGGCCCTGGTCCGCGTGGCGCTTTAGTTGGAATGCACAAAAGCAAGGCCTTGTTGGCAAGTCTAGTGACGCCATTGGCCCATGCCGCTGTAGAAAACCTACAATTTTCGCCCCGCGTCCCGCCATGACCGCAATGAGGTTCGCGGGCGGCCCGGCCGAGCCCGGACTCAGCGCTCCTTCCCGGCTGCTCCCGACCAGCCCGGCGCCAGCCCCCGGATTTCCGGGGCCGGCAGGGCTCCGCGGCGCCTGGGCGGCATGCAACCGGGCAGGAGCGCGGGGAACGAATGTTACCGACCAGTAACATGAGTCGGCTAGAGTGTGGTCATGACTTCAAGCAATGATGCTTCGGGCGCTGCTGCAGGGCCCTACCAGGCCGCCGGTTCCCTTCAGGGCCGCACCATCCTGATGTCCGGAGGCAGCCGCGGCATAGGCCTGGCCATCGCCGTCCGCGCCGCCCGGGATGGCGCCAATATAGTGCTGTTGGCCAAGACCGGACAGCCCCACGCGAAGCTGGAAGGGACCGTCTATTCCGCCGCCGAGCAGATCGAGGCGGCGGGCGGGCAGGCGCTTCCGCTGGTCGGCGATGTGCGCAGGGACGCCGACGTTGCCGGGGCGGTTGCCGGCGCCGTGGAACGCTTTGGCGGGATTGACATCGTCATCAACAACGCCTCGGCCATTGACCTGTCCCAGACCGACGCCGTGGACATGAAGCGCTACGACCTTATGCAGGACATCAACGTCCGCGGGACGTTCCTGCTTTCCAAGCTCGCCCTGCCGGCGCTGCGGGAATCCGACGCCGGGCAGATCCTGACGCTGTCGCCGCCCCTGAACCTGGACCCGAAATGGGCCGGCATGCATCTGGCCTACACCATGGCGAAGTACGGCATGAGCCTGACTACCCTGGGGCTCGCCGAGGAACTCAAGGTGGACGGCATCAACGTGAATTCCCTGTGGCCCTGCACCCTGATCGACACGGCCGCCATCCGCAATATGCCCGGCGGGGACAAGATCGTCCGGGGTGCGCGCGGCCCGGAGATCATGGCCGATGCCGCCCACGCCGTCCTGACGGCCAGCAACGCGATTCCGGAGTCCGGGAGCTGGAGCGGGAACTTCTACACCGACGAGCAGGTCCTCGCGGCTGCGGGCGTCGCGGATTTCAGCCCCTACAGCGCGGGAGTCCCCGGGGACCGGCTGGTCCCTGACATTTTCCTCTGAACTTGCTGGGTGTTTTTCGGCCGTCTGCCCTGCGGAGATTCCCCTCGTTTAAGGATCTGGCGCCGACAATTCCCGGCGTGTCCGGCCGACCCGCCGGATACGCCGGCCAGAGGTGGGGAGTTTGCGCGGAGGCATTTGCGTCAACAGGGCCGGGGCCGCCGCGGCCGTTACTCGGTAGGATTCAAGCATGGAAGCCGCGCAGGAAGCCCCGGACCGTCCGCCCCTGGACCTGAACGCCCTCGGCGACGAGGCGTTCCTGTCCGCCCACGGCATTCCGCAGCTGACGGTGGTGGAGGCCACCGGTTCCACCAACGCCGATTTGCTGCGCGGCGTCACGGAAGATCCGCGGGCGTTCCCGGACCTGTCCGTGCTCACCGCCGAATACCAGAGCGCCGCGCGGGGCAGGCTGGACCGCAGCTGGGAAGCTCCGGCCCGCAGCTCCGTCTCCGTCTCGATCGTGCTCAGGCCCGTCAACGCCGACGGGCGCCCCTTGCCTACGGACAGCTACTCCTGGCTGTCGCTGCTGGCGGCCCTGGCGCTGCGTGAAGCCCTGCTGGAGACGGCAGGCATCCCGGCCGAGCTCAAGTGGCCCAACGATGTCCTGGTGCGAGGCCGGAAGATTGCCGGGATTCTTGCCCAGATGGGGCCGCTGGGGGAGGGCACGGCACCGCCCGTTGTCATCGGCACAGGCCTGAACGTGACAGTGACGGAGGCGGAGCTGCCCGTTCCCACCGCCACGTCCGTCCTGCTGGAGAATGCCGACACCGTTGACCGGACGGCACTCCTGAAAAGCTACCTGTCCCGCTTCGCCACGCTTTACCGGAGCTTTTGCAACGCCGACGGCGACCCCGCCGCCGGAATGGCCGGCGGCCACTCGCTGCACAAGCGGGTGGAAGCGGTGCTGACCACACTCGGCAAGCAGGTCCGCGCCCAGTTGCCCGGGGACCACGAGATCATCGGCCACGCCACGCGGCTGGACGAGTACGGGTCCCTCCTGGTCGTCGACGCCGCGGCCCGCGAGCACGTAGTGACGGCCGGCGATGTGGTCCACCTTCGCCCGTGGACGCCGCCGGGCGCGGAAAGCGGCTATGCGTAAAGAGCTCCTGCCGGGAGAGCAAGTGATTGTCGTGACCCGGCCCCAGCCCAGGATATTGATTGTCCCGGCGCTGCTGTTCATCGTTGTTCCCGCCCTGGCCGCCTATGCCAGTGCCTGGATTACCAAAGGCGGTCCCGGAAAGCTCCTCCCGCTCATCACCGCGGACTGGACTGTCTGGCTTGTCGGGGCATGTGTGGCCCTGGCGGCGTGGGTGCTGCTGGCTTCCTGCCTGCCAAAGGTGATGTCCTGGCATTCCACGCGGTACACCCTCACCAGCCAGCGGTTAGTTGCCCGTTACGGCATGTTACGGAGGCGCGATCAGCAGGTTTGGCTGGCCGGTGTCCGTGGGGTGTACATCGACCAATCCCTCCTCCAACGCGTATTGCGCTCCGGGAATATATCCTTGGATACCGGGTACCCCGCCAGATCGGTGGTCCCGGACGTCCCGGAAGTGGCGACGTTCCGAAACTTCATCCTGGACGCCATCGATGACCTTCCGCGGAGGGAGGAACCGGGGACCGGCGGCATGATGCACAACCCAGGCGAGACCCGGCTGTGGGAGCCGAGAGAAGGTGGAAGAGATGAACGCTGAGAACGCCCACCCGGAGACAGGCCTCATGGCCGAAGAGCCGGCCCAGGGGCCGGACGCCGTCGTCGAGGCAGCCACCCTCGAAGCGGCCGTGCTCGACACCGCGCCAGGGATCATGGCAGACGGTGCTTTCGGCGACGGTGCCCGCGAGGCCGCCCCTGCCGCGGCTCCTCCCACGGGCACAATGTCCGCCGAACGGGTCGCAGCCAAGGCACTGGAAACCCGGCTGCTGGGTGGCGAGCGGAAGCTCCGCCGCCGTGAAGTGGCAGCAGGCGCCGGACTTTCACTCCTTTCCGCCCGGAAGCTGTGGCGCGCGCTTGGCTTTCCCAATCTCGGTGACGAGGACGTGGCGTTCACCGAACGCGACCAGGCCGCGCTCTCCACCATCGTTGACCTGGTGCGGACCGGCAAACTGACGGAAGAAGCCGCGATTTCCGTCACCCGGTCGATCGGCCAGATGACGGACCGGATGGTCGTGTGGCAGATCGAAGCGCTCATCGAGGACATGGTCCACCAGCAAGGCGTTCCCGATGCCACGGCCCGCAAGCGCCTCGTCAGCGAACTCCCGTCCCTCGTGGACGCCCTTGAGGAAATGCTCGTCTACTCCTGGCGCCGCCAGCTCAACGCCGGCGTCCAGCGGCTGGCCGTTCGCGCGGAGGCCGGACTCGCGTCCAGCGAGGAAGGCCGCGAAGGGGACGAGGACGACGCCCCGCTGCCGCTCGCACGCGCGGTCGGGTTCGCTGACCTGGTCTCCTACACAAGCCTGTCCCGCCGCATGAATGAAAAGACACTCGCCCAGCTCGTGCAGCGCTTCGAGAACAAGTGCGCCGAGATCATCTCCGTGGGCGGCGGCCGGCTGGTGAAGACCGTCGGCGACGAAGTCCTCTACATCGCGGAAACTCCTGCCGCCGGCGCTGAAATTTCGCTGGCCCTGTGCCAGGCCTTCACCGACGATGAAATTCTGCCGCAGGCCCGGGTGGCCATGGTCTGGGGCCGCATCCTGTCCCGCCTGGGCGATATCTACGGTCCGACCGTGAACCTGGCCGCCCGGCTCACCGCCCTGGCCGACCCCGGGACGGTGCTGGTGGACTCGATGACCGCGGCGGCCCTGGAGGAGGACGAACGGTTCGTCCTGCTCCCGCGCCCCGCCGAAGACGTCCGAGGCTTCGGCGAAATCCACCCGGTACAGCTTCAACGGGGCAGCGGACGCGGCCTGGTCCTGGACTGAACCGGCCTGGTCCTGGACTGAACCGGCCTGGTCCTGGACTGAACCGGCCTGGTACTGGCCTGAGCCGGGCAGGCTCCTTGGGCTGACGACTCCCGCCGGCGGCCCCGGACTTGACCGGCCCTCGCGGGCCGGGTTTCTCAAGTTGATGGGCTATGTGGCATAGTCATGCCCAGCCGACGAGGGTACGGGCGGCCCTGTGCCGTGCCCGACGCTGTGATACTTGGGGGATCCCGCGACATGAAGAGCATCCTGGCAGTCCTGCGGCCAAAATGGGCTGGATCAAGCGCTTCGCGCCCGCCGGGCAGGCGCCGCCGCTACCTGGCCGGCACCGGCCTTGCCGTTGCCTCCGCGATCCTGGTCGCCGGTGCCATCATCTATCCGGGGTTCAAGACGACGGAAGTGGATCTCAACGACGGCGGAGTGTGGGTAGTTTCGAAGTCCCGGAACGCCGTGGGCCGGTTGAACTATCCCTCCCGGGTGCTGGACGGTGCGGTGACCCCCGCCTCGACGTCGTTTGATGTGTTGCAGGATGCCGGTAACGTTTTTGTCGATGACAGTTCCGGCGCCACTCTCAACCAGGTGTCGGCGGCGACGATGCGTCTGGGCGGGGACAAGAAGCTGCCCGGTTCGGCCGAGGTGAGCTTCGGGTCGAAGGTGATCGCGGTGACGGACCAGGCGAAGGGCAAGGTCTGGGCGCTGTCACCGTCGACAGTGAACGGCTTCGACGAGGAGAATGCCGAGCCGGTGCTGGCCGCTTCTGCAGGGACGGTGTCGGCGGTGGGCGCTGATGACCGGATCTACAGTTTGGATCCGAAGACCGGCCAGGTGACGGTGACCTCGGTGACTCCGGACGGGGAGCGTGCGGATGCACAGGTGGCCACGTGGGACGGGCTCAAGGGCGCCGGGGATCTCCAGCTGGCAGTTGTGGGGGACCAGCCCGTGGTCCTCGACGCCGCCCGGGGGAAACTGTTCCTTCCCGGCGGCCGCGAGCTGGCCCTGGCGGACGCGCGGGACGCGAAACTGCAGCAGTCCGGGGCGGCGGCGGACGCCGTCGCGATTTCCACCCAAAAGGCGCTGCTGAAGCAGCCGCTGGACGGTTCGACGGCAAAGACCGCCACCTTCGGGGGCCAAGGCGTTCCCGCGGCGCCGGTGCAGCTGGGCGGGTGCATCCACGCTGCCTGGGCCGGGGCGAACAAGTACGTCCGGGACTGCGACAACGACGCCAATGACAAGACATCGGACGTGCCCAAGGCCAGTGCCGCGCCAAGCTATGTCTTCCGGGTGAACCGGGACCTCGTGGTCCTCAACGACGTGAACTCCGGCAATGTGTGGCTGGTGAACCAGAACATGCAGCTGGTGAACAACTGGGACGACGTCATCCCGCCCCAACAGACCTCGGACGACGCTGACAAGGACTCCGCGGACGAAGTCCAGCAGACCGTCCTTCCGGACCGGAGCAAACCCAACAACCCGCCGGCCGCGAAGCCGGACACCTTTGGCGTCCGCGCCGGCAAGACGACCATCCTCCCCGTGCTGGACAACGACACCGACCCCGACGGCGACATCCTCACCGTCCGCGCCCCCGAGCCGCTGAAGTCCGGACTCCTGGCGCCGATCTACGGTGCCACCGGCTTCCAGGTCACGGTCCCGGCGGACAAAACCGGCTCGGAGACCTTCAAATACACCGTCGACGACGGCCGCGGGCTCTCCGCGTCCGCCGACGTCACCCTCAACATCGTGCCGCTGGGACAAAACACCGCCCCGCGCCAGAAACCCAACCGGAAAACCGCCCTGGTGGTCCAGTCCGGCAAGCTTGTCAGCCAAAACATCCTGACCGACTGGATCGATCCGGACGGCGACGACCTCTTCGTGGTGGGCGCCACCGGCAGCGACCCCCGGGACCAGGTCAAAGTCCGTCCGGACGGGCTCCTGTCTTTCCAGGACGCAGGCTCCGAGCCCGGCCGCAAGACCGTAACCGTGACCGTCTCCGACGGGCAGTCCACCGCGGAAGGCAAGATCACCGTCGACGTCCGCGCCCCCGGGGCGCTCCCGCCCGTCGCCAACGCGGACCACGTGGTCGCCGTTGCCGGAGTGAGCACCGTCGTTACCCCGTTGAAGAACGACTCTGACCCGCAAGGCGGCTCGCTGCGCCTGGCACAGGCCACACCGGACGGCAACTCTTCCGTCACCATGGGCGCCGACCAGCAGACCTTCGCTTTCAACTCCACGGCGCCGGGAGCGCACTACGTCACCTACCTCGTCACCAACGGACCCGCCAGCGCCCAGCAGCTGGTGCGCGTGGACGTCGTCCCGGGCAACGGCGACGGCGCCCCGGTAGCCGTGCGCGACACGGCGCTGTTGCCCAGCGGCGGCAGCGTGCTCGTGGACGTCCTGGGCAACGACTCCGACCCTTCCGGCGGCGTGCTTGTGGTCCAGTCCGTGACCGCGGCCGACGGGCAGCCCGTCAGCGTCTCCGTCCTGGACCACTCGGTGGTCCGGATCACGGACATCCGTGCGCAAGGACAGCTCAGCGTCAAATACACGATTTCCAACGGCAAATCCTCCGCAAGCGGGGAGATCGCCGTCCTCGTGGTGCCGGCACCCGCGAAGCTCCAGGCACCGCAGGCCAAACCCGACGAAGCGACCGTGCGCGCAGGTGACGTCGTCACCGTCCCGGTGCTGGGCAACGACACCGACCCCAACGCCGGCAAACTGACCCTCGATCCCGAGCTGCCCCAGAAGCCCGACGCGGCCGACGGCCGCATCTTCACGTCCGGTGACTCGCTGCGGTTCATCGCAGGGGACATGCCCAAAACCGTCTATGCCATCTACAAAGTCACCAACGAATCAGGGCAGTCCGACTCCCAGCAGGTCACCATCCACATCCGCGCCCGCGATGATGAACGCAACACCCGCCCGGAGCCGAAGAACCTGACCGCACGCGTCGTGGCCGGAATGGTCGTGCGCGTTCCGGTGCCGCTGGACGGGATCGACGCCGACGGCGACTCCGTACAGTTGACCGGCGTGGACAAAGCACCGGCGATGGGGACCGCCGTGGTCAAGGACGGCTACCTCGAATTCACCGCGAACGGCAACGCTGCCGGCACCGACACGTTCAGCTACCGCGTCCGGGACCGGATCG
This sequence comes from Arthrobacter sp. 05T442, assembly GCF_056395945.1. Taxonomy (NCBI): domain Bacteria; kingdom Bacillati; phylum Actinomycetota; class Actinomycetes; order Micrococcales; family Micrococcaceae; genus Arthrobacter; species Arthrobacter sp. 05T442. The sequence continues at coordinate 248,438 of NZ_JBFTKM010000004.1, forward strand.
GCGCCGAGAACACCGGCACCGTGATCGTCGGGATCGCCCCGCCGGAGGCCAACAACCAAAAGCCCATCGCCGTGGACGACACCGTTGACGTCCGTCCGGGCCGAAAGATCGCCGCTGACGCCCTGAAGAACGACTCGGACCCGGACGGGGACCCGATCAGCCTGGTCTCCAACGGTTTCGAAGCCCGCCCCGAGCTCCGGGTCGAAGCCGCCGACGGCGGCAAGGTCCTGCTGACCGCACCCGGCACATCCGGGAACGAGAGCGTGAGCTACAAGATCCAGGATGACAAGAAAGCCCAGGGGAGTGCCGTCGTCCGGGTCCGGGTCAGCCCCGATGCGGCGCTCAAGCGCCCGGTCGCCAAGGACGATGTGGTGACCCCCGCCGAAACGCTGGGCAAGTCCGCCGTCGACGTCCCCGTGCTGAAGAACGACGCCGATCCCGACGGCGTCGCGGCCGACCTCAAGATCGGCATCCCCGACGGGAACCCGAACGCCCGTGTGGGCGGCGACGGCGACGTCGTCGTCACCCTGGCAGTCCGGGACCAGCTGATCCCGTACACCGTCACGGACGTCGACGGCCAGAGCGCGACCGCGGTGATCTGGGTTCCCGGCCAGGGCGAACAGCACCCCACCCTGGCACGGACCGACGCCGTTGAGGTCATGGCAGGCAAGGAAATCAGCCTCGACCTCAACGAATGGGTCAAGGTCAGGGACGGACGCTCCCCGCGGATCACCCAGGTGGACAAAGTCCGGGTCCAGGGCGCGGACACCCAGAACGTTGTCGCAGGCAACGGCGACTCGCTGCGCTATGCAGCCCTCAAGGACTACGTGGGCCCCGGCTCGCTGACCTTCGAAGTGACGGACGGTTCCGGCCCGGACGATCCGCAGGGCCTCAAATCGACCCTCACCATCATCACCAGGGTTGTCCCCGACCCGAACGCCAACCACGCGCCCACCTTCAGCGGCACCGACGTCGACGTGCCGAAGGCCGAAGCGGCCAGCCTGGACCTGACGAACCTGGCCAAGGACGTCGATTCCGGAGACCAGGACAAGCTCAAATTCGAGGTCGACGGCACCCTCCCCGAGGGCTTCAAGGCCACCCTGGACGGCGGCACCCTAAGGGTCAGCGCCGATGCCGCTCTCGCGCCCGGCAGGAAGGGCGCCATCCCGCTCAAGGTCACCGACGGCCGTTCCGAACCGGTCAAGGCGACCGTCACGGCGACTGTCGTCGCGTCCAACCGGCCCTTGCCCGTGGCGAACGAAGACGTCGTCGACAAGGCGAACGCGGGCCGGGCCGAGACGATCAACGTCCTGGCCAATGACTTCAACCCGTTCAGCGAAACCCCGCTGAAAATCGTCTCGGCTGCGGTGGAAACCGGCTCCGCCGCCGGTCAGCCGGCCGTGTCGGGAGACTCCATCTCGGTCACGCCGGCGAACGGATTCAAGGGCGTCATGGTGGTCCGGTACACGGTGATGGACAAGACGGAGGACGTTTCGCGGCAGACTGACGGCCGCGTCCGGATCACGGTCCGGGACAAACCTGACGCCCCCTCGGCTCCGGCCGCCACGGACGTCCGCAGCCGCACTGCCGTCCTGAAATGGGCCCCGCCCTCGGACAACGGCTCGCCGATCACCAAGTACACGGTCCGTTCCAACGGCTTCAGCCAGGAATGCGCCACAACCACCTGCACGCTCAGCGGGCTGACCAACGACGTCAAATACGTCTTTACCGTCATCGCCACCAACGAGGTGGGCGACTCCGCGGCGTCACCGGCGTCGAACGAGATCCGTCCTGATGAGAAGCCGTCCCCTCCGGACGCGCCGACCGTCAAGGCCGGGGACAAGAACATGGTCATCAACTGGCCGCCCGCGAAGACTGAGGGGTCGGCCGTCAAGAGCTACAACCTGGAAATTTCCCCGCCGCCGGCCAACGGGATTGCCGTGAAGAACGGTGTCACCGGCCTGACCTACACCTGGCCCGGGCTGACCAATGGTGTCCGGTACAAGGTGCGCGCCCAGGCCGTCAACGAGCTCGGACCTTCCGAATGGGGCGTCTATTCCTCCGAAGATAACCCGGCCGGCGTCCCGGCGGCTCCGGCAGCGCCGACGACGACCGTCGCATCCGCCGTCGGGACCTCCAACCAGCTGAAAGTGAACTGGAACGAGCCCAACACCAACGGCGACGCAATCAAGAACTACTACGTCACCATGAGCGGCGGCAACGGGACCACGCAGACCCAAATGGTGCCCGGCACGGTGCGGACCGCGAATTTCACCGCGAACAACTCCGAGACGGCCTACACCTTCACTGTCCAGGCCGAGAACAAGGCCGGCAAGGGCGCCGCGAGTTCGCCCTCGGCGCCCCGGCGAGCCACCGGCAAGCTTTCACAGGTGTCCGGGGTCAGCGCTGCACCCGCCAACACCGGCGGCGCGGGCCGGCAGGTGACCATCAATTTCAAGGAGCTCACCCCCGCCGAGCGGAACGGTTCGGCCTACAACGAGGTCAGCTACAGCTACAACGCCAGCACGGGGCAGTCCGGGCCCATCAAGCCCGGACAGACCGTGGGCGGCTTCGCCAACGGCACCGGCACCACCATCACGGTGATCGCGAACTCCACGGTTGCCCCCAGCTCCAATGCCAGCACAGGCGCGTCCACGACCCCGTACGGTGCTCCCGGGACGCCCTCGGCCTCCGGCAAGGACGGGGCGGAAAACCAGAAGTCGCTGAGCTTCAGCTGGTCCTCACCATCAACCTCCACCAACGACGTCGACAAGACCCAGATCAGCATCGACAACGGAGGCTGGCAGAACGTGAATCCCTCCGGCAGCAGGACGGTCAACACCGCAGGCTACGACGAGCCGCATTCCATCCGGGTCCGGACCGTCAACTCGGTCGGGACCGCCGGTGCGATTGCCACGGCGACCGCGAAGTCCGGTCCGCCGCAACGCGTCTGGACCACCCGGGTCAAGACGTCCGATCCGAACTTCGTCCGCACGTGCACCTTCACGCAGGGCGGCTCGAACTACAATCCCAACACCTTTACGTGTGATGGCATCAACAACGGAGACGTACCGCCGTGGTTCTACAAGAACAGCGGCGAGACCATCGTGGTCAAGTGCTACATCGTCCAGAACGACCACTGGACCAGCTCCCCGGACACCGAGTGGTACCGGGTGGAACCTGGCTCCAGCCGGAACGTTGGCCGGTACGTGATCGCCGGGCACACCCAGCTCGGAAGCCCCTACCCGCTGGGGATCCCGCATTGCTGACACCGAACCGGGAGCCCTGACCCCAGGAAATAGACTATTCGCCGGACAGTGCGCGGAAGCCGTGCCGGCAGCACATGAACGCCATGCACCAAGAACGGAAGAGGAATCATCCCATGACCATGACAACGGAACAGGCCGAATGGTTTGCCGGCACCTTCGAAAAGCTCGTCGCAAACGTGGGGCTGGCCGTTCTGGGCAAGTCCCACGTCATCCGGCTGACCCTCACGGCCATGCTGGCCGAGGGGCATGTCCTCTTCGAAGACGCCCCGGGCACCGGCAAGACCTCGCTCGCACGCGCCCTCGCGGCCACCGTCCAGGGTTCCAACAACCGCATCCAGTTCACCCCGGACCTGCTGCCCTCGGACGTCACCGGGGTGACCATCTACGACCAGAAGACGCAGAAGTTCGAGTTCCACAAGGGGCCCATCTTCAACAACATCGTCCTGGCCGACGAAATCAACCGCGCCTCGCCCAAGACCCAGTCGGCGCTGCTGGAGGTCATGGAGGAATCCCGCGTCACGGTGGACGGCACGACCTACGAAGCCGGCCGGCCATTTATGGTCATGGCCACCCAGAATCCGATCGAACAAGCCGGAACCTACCGGCTGCCCGAGGCCCAGCTGGACCGCTTCCTGATCAAGACCTCCATCGGCTACCCCGACCACGCCTCGACCGTGCAGCTGCTCGGCGGCGCCAACCTCAAGGACCGTTCCCAGGACATCAGGCCCGTCATCACCACGCAGGCGGTGGCGGACATGGCCGACCTCGCCGCCACCACCCACGTGGACACCGCCGTGCTGGAATACATCTCCCGGCTCTGCGAAGAAACCCGCAACGCCCCGGAAACCCGCCTCGGCGTGTCCGTCCGCGGCGCCCTTGCCATGGTCCGTGCTGCCAAAGTCTGGGCCGCCGGCCAGGGCCGCAACTTCGTCCTCCCGGACGACATCAAGGACCTCGCCGCCGTCGTCTGGACCCACCGCCTGGTACTGGACCCGGAAGCCGAGTTCTCCGGCGCCACCGCCGATGCCGTGCTGGCGCGCGTCCTGGCCGACGTCGCCGCCCCGCAGCAGCGCGCGGCCGTCTAGCCGGATCCCGGCCGGAACAGCTCCACCGGCACCGCGTTACCCACGACACCCAGCACGAACAAAGGCACCCATATGTCCACCAGCACGGCGCTGACCCGGCTTGCTGAACGCCTGCAACGGCCCCTTCGCCGGGACGGCAATCGCGCCCGGCTGCGCCCCGCCTCGCTCTGGTCGGAGGCCGGCAGCACCGCCGGGCTCATGCTGGCGCCGGCATGGCGGTCCGTCAGGGTGCTCTGGCTCACGTACGCATGGCGGCCGGTGCTGTCGGTGGTCAGCGTCCTGGGCTGGTCCGTCCTCGCGGCGTCGATCCTGCTGTGGACCCTGGGCCAGGCGTTCGGCTGGCAGGAAGCCAAGGCCGCCGCGATCGCCGCCTCCGTGCTGTTCGTCCTCGCCATCGGATTCATTCTGGGCCGCTCTTCGTACGGTGTGGTGCTGGACCTCGCCCGCACCCGGGTGGCGGTGGGAGAGTCCGCCGTCGGAAGCATCGCCGTCTCCAACACCTCGGCCCGGCCGTTGCTGCCCGCGGACCTGGAGCTGCCTGTCGGGGGCAACACCGCAGTGTTCCGCCTGCCCCGGATGAAGCCGCAACAGGTCCACGAGGACCTGTTCACCATTCCCACCGCGCGCCGTGCGGTGATTGTGGTGGGCCCGGTCCGCTCCGTCCGCGCCGACCCGCTGCACCTTCTCCGCCGCCAGGTCCTGTGGACCGGGCCGGAGGACCTCTTCGTGCACCCGAAGACCGTGGCGCTGGCCGGCTCGGCCGCCGGCTTCATCCGTGACCTCGAGGGCATGCCCACCGCCGAGCTCTCCAGCGCGGACGTGTCCTTCCACGCCCTGCGCGACTACGTCCCGGGCGACGACCGGCGGCACATCCACTGGAAGACCACGGCGCGGACCAATAAGCTCATGGTCCGCCAGTTCGAGGAAACCCGCCGCGCCCACCTCGCCATCTCGCTCTCCATCAACACGGACGAGTACGCCTCCGATGCGGAGTTTGAACTCGCCATCTCCGCCGCCGCCTCGATCGGCAGGCAGGCGATCCGTGACCAGCGCGACCTCGACGTCCTGACCCAGAAAGGGCCGCTGCGCTGCGAGACCGGCCGCAACATGCTCGATGATATGACCAGGATCGTCGGCGCACCGCTGCGCAAGTCCGCCGTCGACCTCGCCCGCACCCTCGCGGACACCGTCCCCAACGCTTCCGTGGTGTTCTTCGTGGTGGGCAGGCACGTGACACCCACCCAGCTGCGCTCGGCGTCGGCTTCGGTGCCGCCGGGCGTCCGCAGCATCGCCGTCCGGATCGAATCCGGCGCCGCCCCGGCCCGGGCAAACATCGGGGACCTCACCGTGCTGACGCTCGGCGATCTCGCGGACCTGGCGAACGTCCTGCGGAAGGCGGCAGCATGAGCAGGCGCAAACAGCGGCCCCCGGCCCAGGGGTTCCTGGACGGCCGGCCGATGTGGCACATTGCCCTAGACGCTTTGGCCCTCACGGTCCTGCTGGGGCTGGGCGTCCTGGGCTTCAGCCTCAGCTTCGGCGGCGACCCGTACTATCTGATCGCGGGATTCGGCGGAATCATCCTGGGGCTCGCCCTCGCCGCCGCCAACGCGCACTTCCGCCTCGGCCTGCTCATCACGACAGCCCTGGCCCTGGCCGGCTACCTCGTGTTCGGCACCGCCCTGGCCGTCCCGGACGCCTCCGTCGCCGGAGTCGTGCCGACGCCGGACGCGGTGCGCACGTTGCTGGTGGGCGTGGTGTTCGCCTGGAAGGACATGCTCACCGTCGGTGTGCCTGTGGGCACGGCCGGCGGCACCCTGATCGTGCCGTTCCTGAGCTCGCTCCTCACCGCACTCGCGGCCGGGCTGCTGGCCTGGCGGCTCAAGAGCCCGTACTGGCCGCTGCTGCCCGTGCTGGTGCTGTTTGTCACAGGCATCGCCTTCAGCACGAGCGCAGGCTTCCTCACGGTGGAACGCGGCATCTCGCTCACCGTGGTCGGCATCGCCTGGGCCACCTTCCGCCGCGACGCGCTCCGGCGCGGCGATACCGGCAAGATCTCCGTCAACCGTCCGGAGACGGACCACGGTACGGCCCGGGGCGCCACCGTCCGCCGGCTCGGCACCGCCGCCGCCCTGATCGCTGCCGCCGTCTCGATCACCGCCGTCGCCTCCCCGCTGGTCACTGCAAGCGACGACCGGCGCGTCCTGCGCAATGCGATCGTGCCGCCGTTCGACCCCAAGGACTACGTCACCCCGCTTGCAAGCTTCCGCAATTTCGTGAAGGACAAAAAAGACGACAACCTCTTCGTCGTGAAGGGGCTGCCCAAGGATTCCCGCGTCCGGCTCGCCGCCCTCGATTCCTTCAACGGCACCAACTACGCGATGGACCCTAACGGTTCGGGCAACTTCAGCAAGGTCGGCGACGCGAAGTCCCTCAACACCCTGGCGGACTCCACGGGGATCGTGCCCACCAAAACCTACGCCCTCGACATCACGATCGATGGCTATCAGGGCTACTTCGTGCCCGGCGGCAGCAAGTCGACCGGGTTCAGCTTCACCCGCGACGGATCAGGCGCCGCCTCTGGGCTGTACTTCAACGCCGGAACAGACACTGCCGTGACCACCAAAGGCGTCTCCAAGGGCGATTCCTACCAGGTCCAGGTGGCCGAACCGGCCAAGCTGGAGCACGGGCAGCTGACCCAGTATGACTTCGCGAAGATGGCCCTTCCGGACCCGGCCGAAGTTCCGCCGGTCGTTGGCTCCCAGGCCAACGACCTCGCCGCCGATGCGCCAACGGCGATCGACCGCGTCCGCCAGATCGAAGCGCATTTCCAGAAGCAGGGCGCCTTCAGCAACGGACTGATCGCCGACGGCCAGCTGCCCAGCGTCTCCGGTCACAGCTCGGCGCGCATCCGGAACCTGCTCACCGCCAAGCAAATGCTCGGCGACGACGAACAATACTCTGTGGCAATGTCCCTCATGCTGCGCAACTTGGGAATCCCGTCCCGCGTCGTGATGGGTTTCTACCCGGATCCGAAGAGCCCGGAAAACGGCGCCGGGGAGGTCAAGATCACCGGCAAGGACGTCCACGCGTGGGTGGAAGTGGCTTTCGACCGGGTGGGATGGGTGTCCTTTGACCCCACCCCGCCCAAGGACAATGTGCCGATACCGCCGGATCCGGAGAACAAGTCCAAGCCAAAGCCACAGGTGCTCCAGCCGCCGCCCCCGCCGCAGGAGCCCGCGGACCTGCCGCCTGACTCCTCGCCGGATGCCCTCGATGCCGACCAGAAGAAGAACAACCCCTGGCTGTTCTGGGGTCCCGTCCTGAGCGCCATCGGCGTCGCCCTTGTCCCGCTCGCAATCCTGGCGCTGCCTCTCCTGGTCATTGCGCTGCTGAAGTCCCGCCGCCGGAAGGCCCGGTTCACCGAAGGCCACCCCGCACAACGCGTCGGAGGCGGCTGGAGCGAGGTCCTGTCCCTGGCGACGGACCTGGGCGCGGGCGTAGACAGCCGCGCCACGAGGCGCGAGTCCGCCGTCGTGCTGGCGGGGGCTTTCCCGGCCGCGGAAGGGACAACCACCCTGCTGGCCCGCCGCGCCGACGCGGCGATCTTCGGAGCCGGCCAGCCGAGCGAGGACGACGTCCGGCAGTACTGGGAAATCGTGGACGGCTCGCTGCAGGAGATGACCGGAGACCTGGGCTTCTGGGGGCGCCAGCGGGTGCGATTCTCACCCCGCTCGCTCCTGTCTGAGGGCCGCAGCGTCCTCAGGCGGCGCGGGCTCGCCGGGGTCCTTCCCCGCCGGAACCGGCCGCCCACCGGCCTCCCCCCGGCCGGCGCCCCCGCCGGTACAGTGGAGACCGGTCCGAACGCGGGTCCCGATCAGGACCCGAAGACACCCTCCAGGAAGAGCCGTAACGAGCCATGACCGACGACGCCGAGCACTGCCCGCGCTGTCAGCAGCCCGTCCGCCGGGGAGCTGCCTATTGCACGTCCTGTGCTGCGCCGCTCAACAACCGTTCCGCCCGGAGCCCGCGGAACGCCAGGGGGATCCCGGGTAGTATCCCCCTAACGCAAGGCCCCGCCGCGGGCCACGAACAAGGGGGAGGTCCCCGCATGCCGGTCACGCTTGACCTGGTTCCGGCCGACGCCGGAAAACGGCTGGGAGCGGCCGTGCTGGACTGGCTGGCGCCCTTCGTGGTCCTGACCGTGCTGTCGTTCCTGGCGTTCGCCGGCACCCCAACCTCCAGCCGCGGCTACATCACCCATGACGCGCCCCCGCTGGTGCTCCTGGGCAGCATCGCGGGGGGCTTCACCCTCGCCTACATCGTGGTGCTCATGGCCGTCGAGGCCCGTTCCGGCAACACGATCGGTAACCGGCTGATGGGCATCCGCAGCACGGACCCGGACGGCTTTGCACCGGGCGCAGGAGCTGTCTTCCTCCGCGGCCTCGTCACGGGCGCCGGGGTGCTCGTTGCCATCCTCGCCGCCGTCGTGGTGGTCTGGTTCCAGTGGTTTGGCGTGGGCGTGTTGATTCTTGCTCCGCTTGCCCTTTTAGGCGCGGGCTGGGCAATCCTCGTGGAGGTCTCCAGTACCTGGGACCGCAACGGCAAGCGTCAGGGCTGGCATGATGCCGCCGCCAAGACCCTTGCTTTCGATGTGAAGGCCGGCCGCAACCCCGTCACCACCGGCGGCATCGCGGGACCGTACCGATTCGCGCCCCTTGACCTGCCGCCCGTGCAACAGGTTGCGTCCCCGTTGGCGCGGGCTGCGGACGCGGAGGCCGCCCCCGTGCTGCCTGGACCCGCACTGCCCGGGCCTGTTGTCGGAGCGCCCGCGCCGGTGTCCTTCCAGCCGGTGTCCTTCCAGCAGGCCTCCGGCGGCCCGGCCGCCCACCCCGACGACGACCTCGACCGCACCCAGGTCCGCGGGAACACCCAGGCGCCCGTCACCGTGGCCATGCTGCGTATCCTGCTCGACGACGGCCGTGATATCCAGCTCGAACGCGCCGTCCTGCTGGGCCGCAATCCCGCGGGCCGCGACGGGGAAGAGTCCGTTCAATTGATTTCGCTCGCGGATCCGGGCCGCTCCATCTCCAAGACCCACCTCCACCTCCGCGCCGGCAATGGGGGAGTCTGGGTCACGGACCGCAATTCCACCAACGGCAGCGCCGTGACCACCCCGGACGGCATCCGCGCCCCCCTTGCAGCGGGGGAGCCCACCCACGTCCGACCCGGTTCCACCGTCCACTTCGGTGACCGCTCCTTCTACCTAGGACAGGCATGAACTCCCAACCGGACGCAGTTCCGCCCCCCGCCCCAACAGCCGCTTCCGGCGACGCCGCAGCCGCCGCGTCCACCGCCGCGCTGCCATCAGCTGCTTCCGGCGGCACCTACAGCCTGCGGCTGACCTGCGGTTACGGCACCGACCGTGGCCTGCGCCGCGAGATGAACGAGGACTCCTTCATCGCAGCTGACCCCGTGTTCGCCGTCGCGGACGGCATGGGCGGCCATGAGGCCGGCGAGATCGCCAGCGGCATCTGCGTGCGCACGCTCGCTGGAATTCCCCAGCTCGCCAGCGGGCGGCGGAATGCCTCGGCGGGCATCGTCCAGGAGTACCTGCTCAGGGCGGACGAGGGCATCCGCGAGGCCACGGGATCCCGCGCGGGGACCACGCTCTCCGGCGTCGTCGTCGTGGAACAGCTGGGAGTCCCGTACTGGCTCGTCCTGAACATCGGTGACTCCCGCACGTACAGGCTCGGCCAGGGCACCCTCAGCCAGGTCAGCGTTGACCACTCCGAGGTACAGGAACTGGTCGACGCGGGCCAGATCACCCAGGCCGAGGCGGCGGTGCACCCGCGCCGGCACGTGGTGACGCGGGCCCTCGGCACCGGGGACGAGGCAGAGGCCGACTACTGGCTCCTGCCCATCGAGGAGGGCGACCGGATACTCGTGTGCTCCGACGGGCTCAACGGGGAACTGGATGACGAACAGATCGCCGGAATCCTGGCCTCCGAGGCGGATCCGCAGGCGGCCGTTGACGGACTGATCCAGGCGGCCCTGCGCAGCGGCGGCCGCGACAACGTCACCTGCATCGTCGTGGATGCCTCCAACGTGACGGACGACGACGGCGGCGCCCGGACCGCACCGCGCACCGCGGCAGCGGCGGAAGACGAGGACACCCTGCCCCGGACCGACGTCCTCCCGCCCGCCCCCGACGGAAACAAACTCCCCGCGCCCGGCGTGCGGGCAGAAGATGCGGCCAAGCACGGTGAGGATCCCGCTCATGGTGCCGAATAATCCGCCGCCGGACAGCCTCGTGCCGAACAAGACCGCGGCCGCCTTCCGGTACGCGCCGGGAACATGGCTGGGCGTGGTCCGCTCGGGAACCGCGGTGCTGCTGCGCCCGGACACTGAGCCCTCGCTCGTCCAATCCCTGTGGGAGCTCCTGGCCACCGAACCTGAAGTGCATGAGGTCCTGGACGCCGTGACGTCCGCCTCAGGCGGATCGCTGTCACGGCTGCCGTGGTTTGGCATCGTGGACGTCCGCGGACCCCTGCGCGTGTTCCTGCGCGGTGAGATCGACCTGCAAGCCCGGCAGGCGGGCCGCGACCTCGAAGTCAGCGGCCGCGACGTGACGACGTGGACGGAACGGCGGATCACCAAGCCGGAGTCCTTCAGCCTGGTCATCCCGCCGGAAACCGGCACCACCGCCGGTGAGCCGAGCAACGCGCTGGAACTGCCGCTGGGCGACGGCGTCGTCCTGTTGCAGGGGCTGCGCGCTGATCTGACGGGCGCGGAGGCGGAAATCGCGGCGGACCCAAGAGACCAACGGGTGTCGGCCGACACGGTCCTGGCACTGCCGGAGCAGGATCAGGCGCTCCCCGCAGCACCGGAACCGGCTGAGCCCGAGCACACCAGCAATTACGACCACCTCTGGGAACAGACGGTCATGCGGAAGATCGAAGACGCCGCGGTGCGGGAAGACCCGGACGCCGGGCCGGAACCTGCCACCGCGGCAACCGGCGCGGTCCCGCTTCAGGAGACGCCCGGCGCATTGGCCGCAAAGCCCGCAGCGGAGACGCCGGGGGCAACTGCCGCAGCACCCCTCCCGCCGACGGTCCCCGTCCAGGCCGCTACCCCCGTCCCGCCGGCCCTCACCGGACTGATCGATTCCGTGCCGTGGATCACCGGCGGAAATCCCCCGTCGCCGGCCCCGCCCTCGTCGGTGGACGCGGACCACGACGGCCAGACGATCATGAAGGGCGATCTCGTCGCCGCCAAGCCGCCGAACGCAGCCGCACCGGCGAAGGACAACCGGGCCGGCCCCATGGTCCTGGCCCGGGTGTGCGCGCAAGGCCACGCGAATCCGCCGACGTGCGCCCAGTGCGGCCTCTGCGGCCTTGACTTGCCCGGGGACGGCGTCCAGGTCCGCCGCCCGCGGCTCGGCCGCATGCGGCTGTCCACCGGGGAACTGATCGACCTGGACCAGTCACTCGTCGTCGGGCGCCAGCCATCAGTGTCCCGCGTGCAGGGTTCCGTCATGCCCAAGCTGGTCCAGGTCACGAGCCCCGGCGGCGATATCTCGCGCTCGCATGTCGAGGTCCGGCTCGAAGGATGGCACGTCATGCTGTGCGACCTCAAGGCAACCAACGGCACCGTCCTGGTGCGCGAAGGGCAGGCACCTCGACGGCTGGCCCAGGGCGAACTGGCGATCCTGCTGGACGGGGACATCGCCGACCTCGGTGACGGCGTGTCCCTGCGGTTCGAGGAGATCCCGTGACGTCCAAGCGACCCGTAGCCCCGCCGCCTGTCATCCCGGGCTATGCCTATGTCAGCCTGCTCGGCTCCGGCGGGTTTTCCGACGTCTACCTCTACGAACAGGACAGGCCGCGCCGCAAAGTTGCCGTCAAAGTGCTGCTGTCCGACCTGAAGACCGAAGGTTCCCGCCGCCGCTTCGAATCCGAAGCCAACCTGATGGCGCAACTATCCTCGCACCCGTACATCGTGACGATCTTCGAAGCCGAGGTCACCGACGCCGGACACTCCTACCTGGCGATGGAGTACTGCTCCCGCCCCAGCCTCGACGTCCGTTACCGCCGGCAGCGCTTCAGCGTGGACGAGGTCCTGGCCGTCGGCATCCAGGTTGCCTCTGCCGTTGAGACGGCGCACCGGGCCGGAATCGCCCACCGTGACATCAAGCCGGCGAACATCCTGGTCACCGACTACAACAGGCCGGCGCTGACCGACTTCGGCATTTCGGGGACCCTGGCCGGGGACGCTGACGATGACGCCGGAATGTCGATCCCGTGGTCCCCGCCGGAACAGTTCACCGACCGGCAGGTGAACGGCGTGCTCGTGGACGTGTGGGCGCTCGGCGCCACCCTCTACACCCTGCTCGCCGGCCGGTCCCCGTTCGTGCTTCCGGGGGCCGACAACTCCCAGCGCGAGCTGATCTCCCGCATCACCGCCATGCCGGTGCCGAAGCTGGGGCGGGCCGACGTTCCGGAATCCCTGGAACTTGCATTGTCGACGGCGATGGCCAAGTCGGCGTCCTCCCGGTACTCGTCCGCGCATGCCTTTGCCTTGGCGTTGCAGCGGATCCAGGCCGAACTCAACCTGTCCGTGACACCGTTCGAGGTCCTGGAAGAACCCCGTGCGGAGGAATCCCACCCGGACGACGGCTTCGAAGAGACCCGTGTCCGCAGCGTCGCCTCCATCGACCCGGACGCGACCGGCCCTGCCGCGACCTTTCCGGTCCGGGGCCCGCACGGCGATCCCGTCGATGACTCGACGACGTTCAACCAGGCGCCCTCCGCCGGTGTGCCACTGGCCGCGGGCGGGGTCACCGGTGGGACATTCCAGCGGCCCGCGCTGCCCGGCTTCGACGCGCCCGGCCTGCCGGCCGCCGTGGGGGAAGCCAATGATCTCGCGGCCACCGTCAACCGCCCAGGCACAGCATCGGCATCCGGCGCGGCAGGGGATACCGCGGGGGAACGGCCGGCCGGCCACGGCCGCCGGAACCTGCTGCTGTCCATCGTCGGCGGAACTGTGCTGGTGACCGCCGCCGTGCTCGGAATCGTGGCAGGCACCGCACGCCCGGACCCCGTTGTGAAGCCCACCGCCCAGGCCAGCAAGGCACCGGCGGACGCACTGGACAACGGAACCGTCCCGGACGTCGCGGGGCTGGCGGGGAAGCCCGGACCCACCGGAAAAGTGACCTTCACCTGGAAGAACCCGCAGCCGAAAGCCGGGGACACCTACAAGTGGCGCGTCCACGCGCTGAAGGGCAACGGACCGTATCAGACGGCCAAGTCGGCGACCGCGCAGGTCCCAGTGAACCCGGACGAGCCAAGCTGCATCCAGGTGATGATCGTCCGGGCTGACGGGGCCGCTTCGCCGCTGGGCGAGGACTCAATCGCATGTGTCGCTAAGAAATAGCGTCCTAAGGAAGGCACTGACAATGGGGGATCTGGCAATAGATTTCTGTGGTGAATGGTACGAGCCCGCGGACGGGGACACCTTCGGCATCGGCCGGGAAGGCGACCTTGCGGTCGATGACAACCCGTACCTGCACCGGCAGTTCCTGCAGGTGGCGCGCTACGACGGGATCTGGTGGCTCAGCAACGTGGGCAGCATGCTGTCCGCGACCATCGCGGATTCCTCCGGCGGCATGCAGGCCTGGCTCTCCCCGGGGGCCAGGATTCCACTCGTGTTCAGCCACACCAACGTCATCTTCACTGCCGGCCCCACCACCTATGAGTTCGCCGTGCACCTGCGGACGCCCGCGTTCCGGCAGCAGGCCCGCGACGACGACGGCGGCGGGGACACGACGATCGGTCCGGTGGTCTTCACCGACTCCCAGCGGGCCCTTATCGTTGCCCTCGCAGAACCGGTCCTGCGCCGCGAAGGCACCGGCTTCAGCACCATTCCCTCCTCGGCCGTGGCCGCCAAAACCTTGGGCTGGGCCCTGACGCGGTTCAACAGAAAGCTGGACAACGTGTGCGACAAACTGGACAAAGTGGGGGTCGCCGGGCTCCGCGGCGGTGGCGGAAAGCTCGCCACCAACCGCCGGGCGCGCCTGGTCGAGCACGCCGTCACGTCGCAGCTCGTGACTGCCGCTGACCTTCCCTTGCTCGAAAAGATGCGGGGAGTCGAAGACGCATGAGAATCCGACTGACGCTACGCCGCGACCCGGCCGACGCCAAGGACCTCGCCGTCACCGTGGACGGCCTCGCCACCGTGGCGGACGTCGCGACCCAGCTGTGGACCGCCGACCCCGCACGGCGGGGCACGCCGCCGCCGTCGAACCTGACACTGACCATCGAGGAGGCCCTGGCCGCCGGCGGCCTTACGGGCAGCGTCCTGGACGGCAAGGACAACCTGCTCGAATCAGGCCTGAGATCGGGCTCGATCGTCGCCCTGACGCAGCTCAGCGAGCAGTTCGCGGTTCCCGGCGCGAACCGGGGACCCGCTGCGGCAACGCTGCGCGTCCTCAGCGGCCCCGACGCCGGACGCGAGTTCCCCCTGCCCTCGGGGACCAGCTATATCGGCCGTGACCGCGACGCCGACATCCGGCTCGCCGACCCGCTCACCTCCAAACGGCACGCCCGCATCACCGTCGGGGAGACTGTGGAGATCGTTGACACGAATTCCGCCAACGGCCTCCTCATGGACGGATTGCCTGTCACCCGGGCAACACTGAACTCCTCGGACACTGTGACGCTGGGCGAGACCACCGTGGCCGTCGTTTCGCTCGGCGGCCACCACGGCTCGGCCCCGAGCTCGCCGCTCATCGAGTTCAACCGCTCGCCGCGGGTGCTGCCACGCTTTGAACCGCACAAACGCGTCCCTCCCGCGGGACCCAAGCGGCAGGACCACCACCCGTTCCCGTACATCATGCTGCTGGCGCCGCTGATGATGGGCGCCATCCTCTTCGCCGTGACCCAGAACCTGCTGTCGATGGTGTTCATGCTGATGATGCCGCTGTTTATCGTCGGCCACTACGTGGACCAGAAGCAGCAAACCAAGCGGGAACGGAAGGAGCAGGTCAAGCAGTTCCGCGAAGCGATGGCGGCGTTCCGGCTCGACATCACGGACCTGCAGAACGTGGAACGCTCCGTCCGGCTGCAGGAGTCACCCTCGGTCAGCGACACCGTTGACTCGATCTACCAGCTCGGCCCGCTCCTGTGGACCCACCGGCCGGAGCATACCGGTTTCCTGGGCCTGCGGTTAGGCCTCGGCACCGCCCCGTCCCGCATCCAATTCGACGAACCGGGCAGCAACGACACCGACGCCGAATACATGCAGGTTATCCAGGAATCCCTGGCACGGTTCGGGGACATCGAAGGCGTCCCGATCGTCTCGCAGCTGCGGTCCGCCGGATCCCTCGGGCTCGCCGGCGCCCGCGGCCTCGTGGACGACGTCGCGCGCGGCATGGTCATCCAGCTCGTCGGCCTGCACTCACCCGCGGAAGTGGTCCTGGCCGCCATCACCTCCGCCCGGTCGAAGGGACGCTGGCAGTGGCTGCAATGGCTGCCCCACGTGGGCTCCGGCCACAGCCCCCTGGCCGGCGACCACCTCGCCGCGGGACCGGCCGGGGGATCGGCCTTGTTGTCCCGCCTTGAGGACCTGATCGACCAGCGCGAGGCCGGCGCCCAGACGCCGCGCCCGGCCCTGCGTCCCGGCTTGGGCCCGGACGCCGCGGAACTGGCGGAGCCGCAGCTGCCGGCCGTACTGGTGGTGGTCGAGGATGACGCACCGGTGGACCGCGGCCGGCTCACCCGGATCCTGGAACGCGGCCCGGACTCCGGCGTGCACGTCCTGTGGGTGGCCGCCTCCGTCCAGCAACTCCCGGCCGCGTGCCGGGACTTCATGGCGGTCGACGGAGACCATGGCACCACCACGGGCCAGGTCCGGCTGGGGCGGCACACGTTCCCGGTCAGCTGTGAAAGCCTTGAGGCCGGGCTCGCCGCCCAGCTCGCCAGGATGCTCTCCCCGGTGGTCGACGTCGGCAAGCCGCTGGAGGACGACTCCGACCTTCCCCGCGCCGTGTCCTACGCGACGCTGATCGGGAAGGACTTCCTGGACAACCCGGCAGCCGTGGCGGAGCGCTGGACCGAGAACAATTCCGTCCACGCCAGCGCCGTCCCAAACCGCAAGGACCAGGGCACGCTCCGTGCCCTGGTCGGGTCCAAGGGGATCGAACCGCTCTACCTGGACCTCAAGAACGAGGGTCCGCACGCCCTCGTCGGCGGCACCACCGGTGCCGGAAAGTCCGAGTTCCTGCAGTCCTGGGTGATGGGCATGGCCGCGGCCTACAGCCCGGACCGGGTAAGTTTCCTGTTTGTCGACTACAAAGGCGGAGCGGCGTTCGCGGACTGCCTGAAGCTGCCGCACACCGTCGGACTGGTCACGGACCTCTCCCAGCATCTGGTCCGCCGCGCCCTGACATCCCTCCGGGCCGAACTGCACTACCGGGAGCGCCTGCTGAACCGGAAGAAGGCCAAGGACCTGCTGGAACTCCAACGTGAGGCAGACCCAGACGCGCCTCCGTACCTGATCATCATCGTGGATGAGTTCGCGGCCCTCGCCACCGAAGTGCCCGAGTTCGTCGACGGCGTCGTGGACGTCGCGGCCCGCGGCCGCTCCCTGGGCCTGCACCTGATCCTGGCCACGCAACGCCCGGCCGGAGTCATCAAGGAAAGCCTCCGCGCCAACACCAACCTCCGGGTGGCCCTGCGCATGGCAGACGAGGACGATGCCACGGACATCCTCGGCGTACCCGCCGCGGCTTACTTCGACCCGGCGATCCCGGGACGCGGAGCGGCCAAGACCGGTCCGGGCCGGATCCAGGGCTTCCAGACCGGCTACGCGGGCGGCTGGACCACCGGGAAACCGCAGCGGCCGCAGATCGAGATCGTCGAGATGGCGTTCGGTTCGGGCCCGGTCTGGACGGCCCCGGTCTCCGAGACCCAGGCCAGGGAGGAACCGGCCGGCCCCAACGACATCGCCAGGATGACGGCCAACATCGTCAAGGCCGCCGAGGTCCTCGCCATCGAGCCGCCGCGGAAGCCCTGGCTGGACGAACTCGCCACGACCTACGACTTCTCCCGGCTGCCCAACCCCCGCACGGATGAACGCCTTCTCCTCGGGGTCGCCGACAACCCCGCCCACCAGGACCAGCCCACGGTGTTCTACGAGCCGGACCGTGACGGCAACATGGCCATCTACGGCACTGGCGGCTCCGGAAAATCCGCGGCGCTGCGCGGAATCGCCATCGCGGCCGCCGTCACCCCGCGTGGCGGCCCCGTTCACGTCTACGGCATCGACTGCGGCTCCTCGGGGCTGAAGATGCTCGACGGGCTCCCTCACGTCGGGGAGATCATCAACGGCGACGACGTCGAACGCGTGGGCCGGCTGCTGCGATGGCTGCGCGAGCTCGCAGACGACCGCTCGGCACGGTACGCAGAAGTCCGTGCCTCGACCATCGTGGAGTACCGCACGCTCGCCAGCCAGCCGGAGGAGAAGCGGATCTTCGTGCTCGTGGACGGCATGTCCGGCTTCCGCGAGGCGTACGAATACAGCAAGCTCTCGGCCCTCTGGGACATCTTCCTGCAGCTCGCCACCGACGGGCGGCCGCTCGGCATCCACCTAGTGGTCAGCGGGGACCGGCCCAACTCCATGCCGGCGTCGCTCCTGGCCTCGATCCAGCGGCGCCTGGTGCTGCGGCTCTCTTCCGAAGACGATTACATGTCCCTGGACGTGCCCAAAGACGTCCTGGGCCAGGCCTCGCCTCCGGGCCGCGGCCTGCTGGGCAACGTCGAGGTGCAGCTGGCCGTGCTCGGCGGCAACTCCAACCTCGCTGTGCAGGCCCGCGAAGTGAACAAGCTCAGCGAAGCCATGCTGCGCCAGGGCGTCGCGCGCGCGCCGAAGATTGAACGGCTTCCGGACCAGATCGACCTCGACGTCCTGCCCGCCGGCAGCCCGGACCTGCCGGTGATCGGCGTCGATGACGAGACGCTCCAGCCCGCCGAAATCCTGGCGAAGGGCCCGCTGCTGCTCGCCGGACCCCCCGGCTCGGGCCGCACCGTGGCGCTGGTGACCCTGGCGTATGCGCTGCGCCGTTCCAACCCGGGCATCGAACTGATCTATCTCGGCTCCCGGCGCTCCGCCGCCGCGGCCTTGAAGATCTGGGACCGCTCCCTGGTAGGCGCGGACGACGTCGGGGAAGCGATTGACGAGCTCGTGGATTACTCCACGGGGACTCCGGGCAAGCTGGCCATCTTCGTCGAGGGACTCACGGACTTCACCGACACCCTGGCCGAACCCGGCATTGAAAGGCTCGTCACGGCCTCCATCAAGGCCGAGCAGTGGGTGGTGGGCGAGTCCGAGACGTCCACGTGGTCCTCGGCCTGGTCCCTCGCGCAGCCGTTCAAGTCCGGCCGCCGCGGGCTCCTGCTCAACCCCGGCGACATCGACGGCGACAGCCTGCTCAGCACCTCCCTTGGCCGGATCAGCACGGACTTCGTCCCCGGCCGCGGCTACATCGTGGGCCGCGGCAAGGTCCGCAAGCTCCAGATGGCCCTTCCTCCCGAGAACCGGAACGACTCCCGCTGAGCTCTCCGTTGCTGCCGTTCCGAGCCGTCAGAACGGCAACAACTGCCAGCTCATCCCGGATGGGCAGGGGTGCCCATCGACACTTTTTTGCCGGGCACGGTAGCTTGGGGGCAATGGATCTTCCGGAGACGCCGGAGGCCGCTGGGGATGCCGACCTCGTTCGGGTCCGTTGACATTGAAGGAGTTATCGAATGGCTATTTGGGGT